>NZ_JAFAVV010000197.1 GCF_019242285.1 Bradyrhizobium sp. | reverse complement strand
CACCCAGGAGGTCAGCACCAACATCTCGGGCGTGCAGCGGGCCGCCGACGATACGGGCTCGGCCGCCGGCCGCGTGCTCGGCGCGGCGCAGCAATTGTCGTCGCAATCGCGCGATCTCGCCGGCGAGGTGAACAAGTTCCTCTCCGAGGTTCGTGCCGCATAAGGGGAACCGGTTCGTCGCATGGAATGAATTTGCGAGCGCTGATCGCATTGCCCGGGCGAGCCGCGAACTCTATCGTGGCGCGGCAACGCCCAGAAAGTCCCATCATGCCCGCCCCGCTCGATCCCGTGATCGCCCAGATCATTCCGCTGCTGCCGCTGCGCGATCCCGCGACCATGACGCCGCAGAGCGCCCGCGAGGCGTTGCGGGCGCTGGCCGCCTCGCGCGCCGCCGTGCCGCCGCCGGCGGTGGCGAGCGTTGCGGACATCCAGGTGAAGGGCGCGGCCGGCCCGCTTGCGGCGAGGGTCTACCGGCCAGACAGCGGCCGATCGCCGACGGTGGTGTTCTTCCATGGCGGCGGCTGGGTTGCCGGCGATCTCGAAACCCATGACCGCCAGGCCCGCTGGCTCGTGATCGAAACCGGCGCGGTGGTGGTTTCGGTCGACTATCGTCGTCCGCCCGAGATCCGCTTCCCCGGCGCATTCGAGGATGCGTTTGCCGCGGTGCAAGACGTCGCCGGCCGGATCGACGCGTTCGGCGGTGATGCCAGCCGCCTGGGCGTGGCCGGCGACAGTGCCGGCGGGAATCTTGCGGCCGTCGCCGCGATCGCCTGCCGCGATGCCGGTACCAGGCTTGCCGCCCAGCTCCTGGTCTACCCCGTGACCGACGCGCTCGGCAATTTCGCGGATGCGAAAGAGAACGCGCGCTTTCCCTCACGTGCGGAGAATGCGGAGGGCTATTTCCTGTCGCGGGCGGTGATGGAATGGTTCTGCGGCCATTATCTCGCCGACGGAAGCCAGGGTAGCGACTGGCGGGTCTCGCCATTGCGCGCGAAAGACCATGCCGGACTGGCGCCGGCGATCGTCTGCACCGCCTGGTTCGATCCGCTACGCGACGAAGGCTCGGCCTATGCTGCGGCGCTGGAGACCGCCGACGTGCCGGTGAGACACCATCCCGGCGAGGGCCTGATCCATGGCTATTTCGGTCTCGGCGAAGCTTCCGCGGCTGCGAAAGCCGAAGCGCAACGGGCCCGTGCGGATTTCAAGCTGCTGCTCGAACGCGGCGCATGAGCCGCCAAGCAAACGGTATTTGGCAAAGAAACCGAAGTACAAGCTTGATCTCGCCAAGATTCCAAGGTCCAGTGCGCCACTTTGAATTAAAGGGGAGACACCTCATGAAGCGCATATTCCTGGCCGCCATCGTTGCCACCTTCGCCGCCGGCTCGGCGTTCGCCCAGGATTCCTGTGAAAGCAAGGCGATGGGTAAGGACGGCAAGCCGTTGGCGGGAGCCGCCAAGACCTCGTACATGAAGAAGTGCATGCACGACTCCTGCGAAACCAAGGCGGTCGGCGCCGACGGCAAGAAGCTCGCCGGCGCGGCCAAGACGAGCTTCATGAAGAAGTGCGAGGCCGGCGGCTAAGCCGCTCGCCTCGTCAATCTTCGACGAGAAAAGGCGGCCGCAGGCCGCCTTTTGCTTCAGGTGCCGATGCAAAGCGGCGCATGGAGCTTGCGAAGACAGGCAATCACCGAGAGCGCGGTGATCCGTCCGGTCCGGGGATTTTCCGATGGGATGTTCTCGATCAGCATCGAGAACCGCGCGGAATCCGAATCCACCTCGATGCGATGCGTGTTGCGCGTCACCGTCGGGTCCGCCCAGATTTCGACCATGGTACGGTCGGGACCGATGCCGGCCAAGGACAACGCCACCGCAACGTTGAGGTTGGCGGGAAAGCCCCTGGCGGCTTCCCTCGCCGTGCCTTCGAAGATCCTCAGCGGCGCAGCGATCCCGTCGATCGCGATGCCCTGCTGGACGAGATAAGGCGCGCCCACGAGCCCCTGCACCGGCTTGCGCGTGATCATCCGGACCGAATGGATCGTCCCCACCGCGGCCGCAGCCATTGCGTCGAGCCCGATCAGAGCGCCGGTCGGCACCACGATCCGGCCGCCCTCGTCGCGCGCCAGCGCAACCAGGTCCTCGTTCTCCAGGAGCGCCCCGACGCTGAGCACGATCGCGGTCTTACCGCGCGACACCACGGGCGCCACGATCGAGCGGAGCAGCCGGCTCGGCGCGCACTCGACGACGATGTCGGCGGCCTCGGCCAGGGCCTCGATCGGCAGGGCCGCGGGCCGCGTCCCGAATTGGTCCAGCCAGCGCCGGTGCTTGTCGATCGTCTGTGCCGACACGGCCGCCAGCGTCAGCCCGTCGATGCCGCCATCGAGGGCTTGCGCGACGCTCTTGCCGATCGCGCCGAGGCCCGCAATCGCAACGCGCGAAGGAGTTGTCGTGCTCACGGCTACTCCCGCTTGAAGCGGTAGTCGAACCCGTTGCCGTCCGACTTCACGAGGCCGACGGTCGGATTCGGGAAATGAATCGGCAGGATCAGCGTGTCGGTGTCGGCGACGGAAGCAAAAAACTTCCGCCGCGACACCACCGACTGCTTCATGTCCCAGTCGGGCCTCGCAGACCAGTCGGGCTCGCGGACCTGGATCTGATGATGCATGAGATCGCCAGCCACCACCGCGCGCTGGCCCTTCGAGAAGATGTTGACGCAGCAATGGCAGGGCGAATGGCCCGGCGTCGGCGTCAGCGTGACGGTGTCGTCGAGCGCATAGTCGTCATCGACCAGCAGCGCCTGCCCGGCCTCGACGATCGGCAGGCAATTGTCGCGGAACACGGTGCCGGGCGGATTGTTGCCCTTCCTGTTCTCCTCCTCCCAGACCGCATATTCGCGCTTGTGGAAAACGTATTTCGCGTTCGGGAAGGTCGGCACCCAGCGCCCGTCGCGCAGGGTCGTGTTCCAGCCGCAATGGTCGATGTGCAGGTGGGTGCAGAACACGTAGTCGATCTTGTCGAAGGAGACGCCGAGCGCGAACAACTCGTTGCGCCAGCGCTCCTTGCCGGGGAAATCGAACGGCGGCGGGTGCCCCTTGTTCTCGCCGGTGCAGGTATCGACCAGGATGGTGTAGCGCGGCGTGCGCACCACGAAGGTCTGATAGGTGATGACCATGAGGCCGAGCGCGCTGTCGAACACCTCGGGCTCCATGGTCCGCAGATGATGCTTGAACACCGCCTCGTCATAGGCCGGAAAGAAATCTTGCGGCCGGCGCCACGGCCCCTCCCGCTCGATCACCGCATCGATCGTGATGTCGCCGACCCGAAGTTGCTTCATCGTTTCCTCCCGCTTGACTCGAGGAACGTAGCGGGAGGCGGATGGGCGTCAAGCCGGCAAGTTGCAGCTCAGCTCCGCAAACCCGGCGCCTCGTGCCCGGTACGCGCGACATATTCGCTGTAACCGCCGCCGTAGCTGTGGACGCCTTCGGGTGTCAGCTCCAGCACGCGGTTGGAGAGCGCAGCCAGGAAATGCCGGTCATGCGACACGAACAGCATGGTGCCCTCGAACTCGGCCAGTGCTGCGATCAGCATTTCCTTGGTAGCGAGATCGAGATGGTTGGTCGGCTCGTCGAGCACGAGGAAATTCGGCGGGTCGAACAGCATTTTTGCCATCACGAGACGCGCCTTCTCGCCGCCCGACA
>NZ_JAFAVV010000196.1 GCF_019242285.1 Bradyrhizobium sp. | reverse complement strand
GAGGTCGGCGCATCCGGCATCCAGGCTAAGGTTGTGTATCGACTTCCTGGGAGCATTAGCTCCGAGGTCCATTTTTTGTCCGATGCTGATTCTGCTATGGTGCTGCTGCAGTTACGCCTGCAGGATTGGACGAAAAGGCACGCCATGCGGCTTATGTGATATCCCACGACTGGGAAGAGCCCATCGAGCCCATCGACTGGGAAATGCGGGTGATACGCCTGCTTGTCGAAGCAGTTCGCGACTTCGCTCGCACGGCATCGACCAACACGATTGTCGTGAAAGAGTAGTTGCGATCCAGCTGCCTTGTACGTTCCCGAACAGCTGACCTGGCTGGGGCTACGCGGCTCAGTCCATACCCCTATTCGTCTTCTACGGTCGGCAGGCCATCCAGCCAGGCATTCGAAAGCTTAAAAGCATCCCATGAGCAAGATACGCCCTTTCGAACGACGATGTGCTGCATGTGGCGGAATTGGACTCTCGACGGCGACTTCATGGTCGTGCCGAGCAACGCTATGGACGGCCGCGCATCACCGCATTCCGTTGCTCTATGTCGTGCACAGCAACCGCGCCGACCACCAGGAATACATGTACTTGCAGGCGATGACCGCCCGGCACGGCCGCGGTATCACCCACGCCGACATTGGAAACACCCTGAAGGATCCCTTCGTGGACTACGCCACCGTTGCGAAAGGTTTTGGCGTCTATGCCGAGGGGCCGATCAACGATCCGAACGACGTCGGCCCGGCGGTCCCAGCACAGGAACTTCTTTGGGAACACTGGCGTAGTCACGCGGCAACGTGCCAACCCCGTCGGCAACATCGTGGTGGTCGGTGCCATAGAGCTCGTCCGAGTTTGGCTTGCGAGCGCTGTTGCCCGCAGGAGCCTCACTCGCCTCGCCCATCGAACCGACACCACCTATCCACGTGCCGACGACTTCAAAGTTCGGATTGAAAGCGACCAGGTCCGCGCGGTATCCGGGCGCGATCCGCCCGAGCTCGAGTGCAAGGCCTAGAAATGCCGCGGGTGTCCGAGAGGCCATGATGAGAGCATCGACAAGGGAGATCCCCAGCAGCGCAACTGCGTTGCGTACTGCCTCGATCATGGTGAGGTGAGCGCCCGCGAGGGTGCCATCGGCACCGGTCAGGCGACCTTCATGCAACGTAATCTGTCTTCCTTGCAGCATGAATTGCCGGTCGTTCGTGCCCACCAACGGCATGGCATCGGTGACCAACATCAATCGATCGCGTCCCTTGCAGCGGAAGGCAATACGCAAACCGACGCGGTCAACGTGGATGCCGTCGCAGATGATTCCTGCAAACAGCCGGTCGTCCCCAAGCGCGGCGCCTACCAAGCCCGGCTCCCTTGCGTTCAATGGCGACATGGCATTGAACAGATGGGTCACTCCGGAGACACCGCGATCGACCGCCTGCCCGATTTCGGCCGCGGTGGCGTCGCTGTGCCCGGCCGCGATGCGCAACCCGGCGTCGATCAATTCATCGATCGTGGACCCCGGCACACATTCCGGGGCTAAGGTCACAATAGAGCGGCCGCAGCGCCCAAACCGTTTGATGGCGGCGAGATCGCGCCAATCGGGCACGCGTATCTCGGCTTGCGGATGAATGCCCTTACGAGACCCGTTGAGAGCCGGTCCTTCCAGATGAAAGCCAAGCACGCCGGATATCTTCAGACCAGCCTGGGCGACACCAGCCAATCGCTCGATGACCTCGGTGCGATCGGTGATGAGGGTCGGCAAGCAGCCCGTGGTCCCTCCCTTGCGGTGCGCTGCAACGATGCGTTGAATACCGGCCTCCGTTGGCTGGTCGTTGAGAAGAACGCCCCCGCCTCCGTTCACCTGAATGTCGATGAATCCGGGTGCAAGGATCGCGTCTGCGGGAAGCTGGATTGAGGCGCCCGCCTCGGCCTCGCCGAAGGTGATACTTTCGATCCGGCCCTGCGAGATCTTCACAGATCCCGGCCCGCGCATGCTGTTACCGTCAAAGATGCGCTGCGCGACAATCGTGAGCGAAGACCCAGCGTGGCCCATCAGCATTCATCCATGGTGTCACGGACTCGTGATGCCGAGCCCCTGTCAAGGCTTCATAAGTATGGCGGAGTGGCCGAGGACATTGTGAGGACCCGAAACGAAACCCGCGCATTAACTTTCGATGGGAACAAGAGGTACCACGTATCTAGGCATTGATGGAGGCGGAACCCGGTGCCGCGCTCGGATCGAGGAAGAAAACGGCGAGGTGCTCGGTGAGGCGAATTCGGGTCCTGCCACGACGCGGATTGGCCTTGAAGAGGCTTGGTGCTCCATCATGGAGGCCACTCAAGCAGCAGCCGCACAGACTGGGCTCACCCACGAGGATTTTGCGCGGATGCACGCCGGAATTGGCCTTGCAGGTCTTGGTCGCCGCGGCGCGGAAGCGGCGCTCAACAAGATCCCGCATCCCTTTGCCTCCGTCATCTTCATCAGTGACGGCCTCGCGGCCTGTCTCGGCGCCCATAGCGGTGCAGACGGGGCCATTGTGGTAGCAGGCACCGGCTCGGTGGGTGTCGGCCTGATCGAAGGCCGCGAAATCCGTCTCGCCGGTTACGGCTTTCCCGTCTCGGACGAAGGCAGCGGCGCCGACATCGGCCTGCAGGTTGTCCGACAGGCGCTGCGGGCCGCGGATCACCGCAGCGCGCTGACCCCGTTGCTCTCAGAGGTTCTGGGCGCCTTCGATCATGATCCTTATCAGGCGGTGGCCTGGTCTGAAGAAGCCAGGGCCACGGACTACGCCGTGTTCGCGCCAATCGTGATGCGGCATGCCAATGAGGGCGATCCGGTTGGCCGTCGCATTGTCGAACGCGCAGCTGATGCCATTGGCGATCTGCTCGATCTGTTCCTGGCGAAAGGAATTGACCGGCTCTCGCTCGTGGGCGGGCTCGCGGATGCCATTACGCCCTGGCTGACGCCTGACCTGCGCGGCCGCCTTAGGCGTCCCGACGCGGACGCGGCGGCCGGTGCGTTACTGGTGGCGCGAGGGCAGCTTAACCTGCCCAAGAGAGAACCTGACATGAACAGGCTTCAAAGTTCCGCATTTGACGGCGCATGGAATCATTCGCATGGCTACCGAAGAAGTCGATCCCCGCTTTGCCGATCTTGATGCATGGTCGCTGACGTCAGCGATCGAAGCCATGTGGGAGGGCCAGCTTGCGGCGGTCGCGGCGATCGGCCATGCCCTTCCCGCGATCACTGCGGCGACCGAAGCGGCCGTGCCAGCGCTGCGCGATTGCGGGCACATTCTGTATGTCGGCGCCGGCACTTCGGGCCGCGTGGCGGTCCAGGATGGCGCCGAGTTGATGCCGACCTTCGCCTGGCCCAAGGAGCGCGTCCACTTCATCATCGCCGGCGGAGACAGCGCGTTCGTCGCCAGCATCGAGGGCGCGGAGGACGATGTCGATGATGCTGTCGCGCAGATCAATGCCGCGCGGCTCACGCCGCATGACGTGGTGATCGCCGTGTCGGCCAGCGGGACAACACCATTCACGGTCGCGGCGCTGCAGCACGCAGGCTCTTTCGGCGCCGTAACGATCGGTGTCGCAAATAATCCCGGCACTGCGCTGCTGGCATCGGCAAAGTTTCCGATTTTGATCGAGACCGGCCGCGAACTGATCGCCGGCTCCACGCGGATGAAGGCAGGCACCGCGCAGAAGGTGGTGCTCAATCTGATCTCCTCAGGGATCATGCTACGCCTCGGCCGGGTGTATCGCGGCATGATGGTGAACATGCAGCCGACCAATGCCAAGCTGAAGCGACGCGCCGAGGCCATGGTGGCGCAGATCGCGCACTGCGATCCTTCGCACGCGGCACGCTCGCTTGAGCAGGCCGAGGGAGACATCAAGATGGCAGCCCTTCTGGTGTTGGGGGTCGATGGGGTTGACGCCATGACCATTCTGAAAAAGCATGACAGCAACCTTCGGCGCGTGTTTGCCGAGCTCGCTGGGGATCGTGACCGGCATCATGAGGGAGCGGCTGCGAGCAAGCAAGGCGGACTCGTTGAGCCATGACAACATCCGCGATGTCGGGCGAAATCGGATGTTGTCGCCAGAATCGCTCGTGACCGCCAGCCACGCGCGACATCGCGCAGCGAAATGAGATCGGCCCTGCGCCCCTGGGCGTCGTGTGTGGCCGAGGAAGCTCTGGGCATGCCCGGTTTTTCTTAAGATATATTGTCGAGACGGTCGTGGCTTCCCCGTCGAGAAGCCCGGCAACAATTGAAGCCGCTCTTCCATTACCGAACTCGCTTTCCACGGCATCAACACCTCCCGCAGAACAAAAGCGGAAAGTGTAACCCATGTGTCCGGTACGTTTTGTCACCAATGTCTCGGGCCGCTCCCCCGTTCATTTCGTAAAAGCAGCCGCATAGTCGGAAGCCTCGCAGCTAAGCACGACACGAGCGGATTCGACGTTTTGAGGTCCGGCTGGAAATCGAAGAAGCATGGAAGTTCCAGGCATAGGCTTCGCTTCAGTGGTCGCAATGCTGTCTCGGCCCGCCCGAATAGGGCTGATAGGTGCAATCTGAACCGCGGAACGAGCTGTAAGAGCGCTCGCACGCCGGAACGTTGCATTGGCCGCCTTGCGCGTCAGTAGGCGGAGTGCCAGTCGTGGCGGCATTGGACGATACTTCGGGTTGTACTTGCGATTGTCCTACCGTCGTTACGGCTGGCTCGGGTATCGCGCCGGCCATGCTCGGGACGTTCGCCTCTTGCATGAAATCTTTCCATATCTTTGCCGGCAGCAAGCCTCCGGTGACGCCCTTCATCGGGCTGTGATCGTCGTTGCCGACCCAGACGCCGACGACAAGGAAGTCGTCGAACCCGATGAACCAAGCGTCCCTGTAATCCTGGGTGGTTCCGGTCTTGCCGGCGGCAAAGCGGTCGAGCGCCGCCGGGCGGCCGGTGCCGCGTTCGACCACCCCGCGCAGCAAGCCAATCAGCTGAGCCTGATATTGCCCGAGGCTGTGCTGCGCCTCACTAGTGCGGTCGACCGCCACATAGTCGGAGTCTTGCGCGGTCCTGAAGCCGGAAATGCCGTAAGGCGTGACAGGCGTCTTGCCGGCGCGCACGGCCGCGTAGGCCGAGGTGAGATCGAGCAGGGTCACCTCGCTCGTGCCGAGCGCGAGAGATGGATTGTTCTGCAGCCGCGCGTGCAATCCGAGGTCGCGCGCGGCCGCGATCACCTGGCGGATGCCGACCTGCTGTGCCAGCCGGACCGCGGCATCGTTGAGCGAATTGGCAAATGCGTCCGCCAGCGTCACCTCGCCGTGATTGCGATGCCCGTAATTCTCGGGATGCCAGCCATGGAGATCGACCGGTGCATCGAGGATCTTGTCCTGGGGGCCCATGCCCTGACGGAAGGCGGCATAGTAGTCGAACAGCTTGAATGCCGAGCCGGGCTGCCGCTGCGCCTGCACCGCGCGGTTATACTGGCTGTCGGTGTAACTTCGTCCTCCGACCATGGCCAGCACCGCGCCGTCGGGCCGCATCGCCAACAACGCCGCCTGGCTTGCATGCTTCTCGTCTCCAAATTTGGCGAGCGTCGTATTCACGACGTTGGCGGCAAGTTGTTGCAAGCGCAGGTCGATTGTGGTGCGCAGGCTGACGGGACCGCCATAGGCCGGGGCCACGGCGGTGGCCTTGTCATAGACCCAATCGGCGAACCAGCCGGTCGCGGGCGGCGAGATCTCGGTCTGCGCCGCTATGGCCGGGTGCAGTTTGGCCCTCATCGCGGTCTCTGCCGTGATCTTCCCGTTCTCGACCATCGCGTCGAGCACGACGCCGGCCCGCTTGTGCGCCGCGTCTACGTTGTGGAACGGATCGTCCTGACTGGGCGCGTTGATCATGCCGGCCAGCATGGCGGCCTCGGCGAGGGAGAGATCGCCTACTTTCTTGCCAAAATAGACCTTTGCGGCCGCCGGAAAGCCGACCGTGCCGGAACCGAGATAGACGTTGTTGAGATAGGCCGTGAGAATCTCGTCCTTGCTCAGGTGATGCTCGAGCCAGAACGAGATCGTGGCCTCCTGGATCTTACGGTTATAGGTTCGCTCCGGACTGAGAAAGGTGATCTTGACGAGCTGCTGGGTGATCGTGCTGCCGCCGGCGACGATCTTGCCGGCTTCCCTGTTTTGAATGAACGCCCGCAGCATGGACAAGAAATCGACGCTGCCATGCTCATAGAAGTGCCGGTCCTCGATGCTCAGCACTGCATTGATGACGTCGGGGGGCAGGTCCTGGACCGCGACGGGCCGAAGTTGCAGTTGCCCGCGGCGAAATAAATCGTGGCCGTCGGCCGTCTTCAGTTCGATCACGCGACGGGAGGTCACCTCGCGCAGCGATGATGGAATGTTGATCAGGAACCACAACGCCGACGTCGCGCTGGATACCAGGAAGATCGCAGTCAGCAGCGCAGCAAAGGCGCAACCCCATTGCGACCGCGACGAGCGCGGCGCAGCAGGGCCGTCCTCGTGGATCTCGGGCGCGCTCATGACAGACGTCTCCATGAAAGCAATTGCGGCGGCCGTCGTCGCTCGAACCACATCGTTAAAGCAGCCCGCTGTGCCTCCCTTTGCAACAAGGGATTGGCGATTCCTCTGCAAGGCAGCCACCGGGAGGCGGCCTGCCTGCGACATTGCAAACGCGGTTGCGGGGCGAGGGTTCCGATCCGGTCGTGGGGCGGCCTTCAGGCCGCAAACAGCTTCACGCGTGCTCTTGCCGAGCACATGCAGCAGAGCTTCGGTCAGGCGGCGAGGTCGGGGCCGAGGCCGGTGAGGACTGAAGCAATCTCGAATAGGCACGGCCTCCCCGGAAGACCCCCGGGCCTGCCAGAGGCTCACGCCTCGTCGGCCTCCAGTTCATAGGCGCCCACCGCATCCTTGACATCTTCGAAGGATTTCCCCTTGCTAAGTCAGTGAGACGAGTGCTTCCGACAAGTGCAGGTAATTGGAGTCACCCGCCGGATCAGGTTGGCGACGATGCAAGGTTAGCTCTTCCGGCTGCCGTGCGCTCGGTCGCTGTCCGGGACGCCCGCATGATCTCGATTCGCCGCTGATGGCTGATTCGCGCGGCGGGACCTGACAAAGGCTCGGTCGGTCGCCATGAATCGCGTGATCATCGGTGCAATCAACTTGGCTGGATCGCTGATTGCCCGACCCGACTCGCGGGATAGAATGTCGGCATAAGCGACGAGATCTCGGTGCACCGCAGCGGGCAGTTCAATCGCGACCTTGACCGGCTTGCGTCTTGCCCCGGAGTGAGATGGAATGCCCGAGGCCTGCAATCACGATCCGTCAGCGCGTGGATTTTCGTGGTCCGTCCACCACGCGAGCGGCCGATCGCCTGTTGATGCTCCCCCTTTTCCGCCGCTTGCCGAGCGATGCGCCTTGATCGAGGTGGAGTCGATAGACAGAGACACGCCGTCTTTGCCGCAGTGGGCGAGCGCTTCGAAGATCGCCTGCCAATGTCCGCGCTTGGCCCAGCGATTGAACCGGTTGTAGATCGTCGTGTAAGGACCATCGTCCGGCGGGCAATCGCGCCAGCGTGCCCCGCACTGAAGCATATAAATGATACCGCTGATGATGCGTCGATCGTCATTGCGCGCCAGGCCGGTCTGGTTCGTAGGAAGGTGCGGCTCTATTTGAGCCCACTGCTTATCGCTAAGCCAGAACAGTCCTTTACGCATCGAATTACCCTGGGCCGAATCAAATTCGGCCCAATAGAATCAGAATATGCTAATTGGGTACAGACCCTAGGCCCGGCACTGCGCCGGGCCTTTTCTTTTTTGCTCACAGATCGCTGCACGGCGTCGGCTCGGCGCACATCGGCCTTGCTGGCTTTGTAGCAGGTCTAGACCTTGTGGCCATGCTCTTCGCTATGCGCTCGACTCGCATGCTCGCCGTGTTCCTCGGCATGCGAGGCGTGACCGTGTGCGGCATGAGCGTGGTGAGCGGCCTTCTCATGGTTGCCGGCGGCGTGGTGCTTGGCCGCTTCGGAATGATGTTTCGCTGCGTGAGTATGGTGTTCCGCCGCCTTTGTGTGGTGCTCGCTGGCCTTCTTTGACATCTGTTTCCTCCTTGAAGTTTACGCGCGGGCGTTACTAACACATCCTCAGCGCTGCGCCAGGGCCCCGGGTCGAGGTTCCCTCGATGGCGCGCCGGTGGTTTGGCGGCGCTTGCGTCCGATGGGTGTACCAACGCGCAACGCGCTTTCGAGACAATCGCCGACAACACAGAAGAGCAACCACTAGAATGCAAATCTGCGCATATCTCGATCCTGCTCTTCAATCACAATTAAGACGCTCACGAACGGCACAGTTTATTACGCCAACCTGACAAAGCTACCGCGTCGAGATCAGTTCAAGTTAATGCGAAAAACGCATTGTCCTTTTTTGGCGGGTCCAGGCTGCTCGGTTTTGCGGCACTCCGATCATCGACGAACGCAATGCCGCAATTCGGGCAGGCGAAGACCATTGTTGCACCGGCAAGTCGGAACTTCACACAAGTGATTTCAAGCCGAATTTGACAATGCGGGCAAAGATCGCGTTGATCTGCTGGTCTCATCCGCAACTCCTAATGGAAAAGCATCAAGTTCTACGTGGTATTGGAAATAGTTCAGCCCTGACCTCGACCTTCGGAGTGCACGTTACATGCCATCCATAACGGGCATGAGAAAACGCAAGCCTGCATCGCGGCGTTTGGATGCAGGGACTGTCTGAGTGGTGCCGCGAGCGAGTGCCGCCCTCCGGCGGAGCCGCGAATGACGATCCCGCGCTTAGTCAACCGCTGAGCGCCATCCAAACAAGTACCGCAGTCACCAATGCGAACCCCATCACCGCCGCAACGGCGAAAAGCCATTCCAGTCGGTCTCGCGGCATCCAGAGCGGGCGTGGCTTGTCCATGGTCTTCCGCATGAACGGGAAGCTATGACAATGCATCTGAACGTGAGATGACCGGCCGACGGTTCTATTCCCCAAACGCCGGCTCGCGGAATCATGGGGGCGGACATCTTCCTTCGCTCGGTGAGGGCATCCGCAGGCTTACGACAATACCGTGACCTCTTCAAAGGGACGGGCGAGGAAATCGAGCTTGGGTCGATCAGTCTCCACTTCGAGCATCATCTCGGCGACCGGCGAATCGTCGAGATAATGCGCGATTGCCGGACCGAGCGCGCTGCGCAGCGCCGCTTCCGCTCCAAATAGAGTGGCCCGACACAACCATTCCACCGAAGATGCTCCCCCTCAAGCGGCGTTCTCGGACTGATAGGAAGCAGGCGCGGCGTTTGCGCAACCCTGCGCCTCCAGCAATCGTATGTTGGCGCAAGAAGGGAAGCCGTGCGAACCGACAGACGGGAGCGTAGCGCCAGTACCTCAACAGTTCCGCCACTCTATCCCTTGCATTTTCCTCCGGAACGGCGGGAGCGCTCGGGCTACGCTGGCCGTCTATGCAGACCGCCAGTTATTCATCGGCATTCGAGCGACCTGATTGAGAAACGCTTCCAGACCAGCAATGGATCCACGATCGCGATACACGCGAATTTTGCTGGCGGCAATCATTGATGACACTTCTCGACGTTTGGTTGCGTCGCGGCCCAGCAACGCAGCGATTTCGACATATTCGCCTATTGTTTGCGCGGTGGTGCCAGGGACGTTCATCATACGCAGAATCGCGGCTGCGTGGCGGCCGCGCATCAAATTTCCCTCGAACGCAACGATCGGAAGGTCATGATGGAGGCTTTCCAGGATCGAATTGCAGCCTGACCAGCCTATGCTGTCCAGCACGACATCGCATTGTCCGATCGCCGCCGCGAAACGTTCCGGCACAAGCCGCGGCAGGAAAACACAGTGGTCCGTCGATCTCAGGCCAGCCGCCGCGAAGGCGCGGCTGAGCCGCCGCTGAAACAGCTCGGTGACACGGCCGCCGCCGGCGAACGCGATGAAGACGAACTGCGAGCGCGGCACTGCCGCCGCGATCCGCGCAAAGACGTCGTCGAACTGCGGCAGATATTTGGGGAGCGACTGCGCGCTCCAGTAGACCACCGCATCGTCGCGCAGCCCGAGCCCGGCGCGATCGATCACGACGCGCGCAACGTCGGCGGGCTCATAGTGGATAGAGAGATTCGGCAGCCGCACCAGTCTCTCCGAATAATGCACTTCGGCGCCTTCGGGCTCCATCAGCTCGCTGCTCAGGAAATAGTCGATGGTCGGAAAGCCGCTGGTCACCGGATGGCCCCACGACGTGCACTGGATCGGGGCGAGCCGCATCGCCGCCAATTGCGCCGTCACCTTGTCCATGCCGATTTCGGGAAACAGCAGGACATGCGGCGCGTCGCGCCTGATCTCGTGCCGCCAGCCATCGAGCGGCAGCGGCCCCTGCACGAAGCGCTCGCATAGCGCGGCAGCGATATCGGTCTCCGCATCGCACTCGGCGCTCGTGTGATAGCCGAACAGCCGAAACCGATCGCGGTCGAGCATCCTGAGCCAGCCTTTGATCGGAATTTTCCAGTTCGAGTGCCAGCGGAAAAATCCGCTGACGATCCCGAGCCGGATCGGCTCCGCTGCGGCCGGAGGCTTCGGCAGCGGCGGCGTTTGATAGCGGGCCGCCAGAACCTTGCAAACCATCGCTCCGTAGATCGATTGCAGTTCGCGGTCGTCGCGGCCCTGATACGGCAGGTAGAACGGCTGGTGGGCGCCGATCGCGTCGACCAGCGCTGCCGGCGCGTCCTGCTCCAGCCTCCTGCTCAGCCTCGCGAGCGAGCTTGCATAGGCGACGCGGCACGCATCGATCTCGGCCGGCGTTTCGTACAGCACCGGCAACTCCGCAATGCAGCAAGCGAACTCGGCCTCCAGGAAATCCGGCTGCAACGCGACGGCCCGGGCAAAATGCTCTCGCGCCTCGGCGATCAGGGCTCCGCCGCGCAGCGCGACGCCCAGATTGTAGTGCGCCGCGTACGAATTGGGATCGAGCCGCAACGCCGATCGATACTGCGTCGTCGCCGCCTCGCGCCGATCCATCGCCTGCAAGATGTTGCCGAGATTGTTGCGTGCCCCGGCATCATTGGGCGCGATCGCCACCGCGCGCTCGGCCGATGCCAGCGCATCCGGCAGGCTCCCCATCTTCTGCAACAGTGCGGCAAGATGGAGATGCGCGTCGAGAAAATCGCCCCGCAGCGCAATCGCGTTTCGATAATGCGTTTCTGCCCCTTTCGCCTCGCCTTCGGCCTCGAGCGCCGAGGCCAGATTGAAATGCGCGAGCGGCGAATTGGGAGCGACTTTCAGCACCGCCGTGAACTGTGCTGCCGCCTCGCGCGCGCGACCGACCGCGCGGAGCGCCCGGCCGAGATTGTTGCGCGCATCCATATGGTCCGGCCTCAGCGCGACGGCCCTGGCGAAACAGGCCAGTGCTTCCGGAAGCAGGCCGTTGGCGGCGAGGATGACGCCTCGG
>NZ_JAFAVV010000025.1 GCF_019242285.1 Bradyrhizobium sp. | reverse complement strand
GTTCGAACTCGCCGGCGACCGTTCTCGTGCGATGAAGGTTCAGCTCGCGCTTTAGAGCCGGTCCAGTCGGCGTCGGATCGCGGGAAGGCTCTGTGGGCGACGCGGGGTTGCGTGATGCGTGCCCCCAAGATCGCGCAGCCGACCGGCCGCGTGGGCACGAGCAACCGCGTCCGGTGTCAGCCCGCCATGGGCGGAGTGCGGCCGGACCCGGTTGTAGAACACGGTTTGCGAACGCCCACGGGACCGTATCTCGGGAGCTCTTGTATCCGTGGCATCCCTGGTGTGGGCTTCAGGTCGCCGTTCATGAGGCGATCACGAGAGCGGAAGGCGTTGCTTTCCGCTGCACGCTGACCGGGTCTAGCGGGGATCGTTGGCTGGAGGTTCCGGCCTGGATGTTCGATCGAGCGGCCTGCCCCGATCAGGCTCGGCTGACGGTCCAGCCTTCTATAAGCTTGGTCGCGTTATCGGCGCTGGCCGAGCTGTTGCGGCCGACATCATGGAATCCGCCGCCCCTGGGCGGCTCAAGCTCCTCTCACGAGCAGATTCGGAGAGAGGACCATGGCAGCGCCGGATTCAGCCACCACGAGCAAGCGCCGGAGGACGTGCCTGGAAGGCCGGCGCGGACCGACGCGGCAGACCGAGCTGTTCGGCGACGAACGGTCCGGCGCCATGGTGGACACTCCGGCGTGGCAGGATTTGCCAGCGACGACACAAGCCGCGCTTACCAGCCTGATCGCACGCCTGCTCCTGACCCATGCCGAAAGGCACAGCGCGGGGCCAAGGGCGGAGGCCGGCCATGATCGCTGATAAGATCCGCCCTTGTCACCTCGAGCGCAAAGCGCTGCTGTATGTGCGGCAGTCCTCGGCCCACCAGGTTCTGCACAACCGTGAAAGCGGCGCCCTGCAATATGCCATGCGAGACCGGCTGGCCGGGTTGGGCTGGTCGGAGATCGAGGTCATCGACGATGACCTCGGCCGTTCGGCGGCGGGCGGCGTCCAGCGGGCCGGCTTTGAGCGCATGGTCGCTGAGGTGTGCCTCGGCAAAGTCGGCGCTGTCTGCGCGCGCGAGGTCTCCCGCTTTGCCCGCAACAGTCGCGATTGGCAGCAGCTGATCGAGATGTGCCGCGTGGTCGACACAATCCTAATCGATCAGGAAACGGTCTACGCGCCGCGATACGGCAACGACCGGCTACTTCTCGGGCTCAAGGGAAGCCTCAACGAGTATGAGCTTGATCTGCTGCGTCAGCGCTCGCTCTCCGCCCGGTACGAGAAAGCGCGTCGCGGCGAACTCGTCGTCAGCGCACCCGTGGGTTTCGTCAAGACGGGGGACCGTTACGAGAAGGACCCGGACCGCCGGGTGCAGGCAGCTGTCGCGCTGGTCTTTGACAAGGTGCTGGAGCTTGGAAGCGCGAGGCAAGCGCTGCTCTGGTTTCTTGAGCATGACCTTGAACTGCCCGTGAAGCGGAGCGGCGGCGAGGTCCTGTGGCGGCGTCCGAACTACGCCACGATTCACCGGATGATCGAGAACCCCATCTACGGCGGCGCATACGCCTATGGTAAGACAACGGGCGGCATGGGCCACGGTGGGGGCGTCGGCGCGAAGATCAGGCGCAAGGCGCGCACCGATTGGCTGGCGCTGATACCCCGTGCCCATGACGGCTATGTCAGCTGGGAGAAGGCCGAGGCGATCCGCACGATGGTCAGCAGCAACGTCCCCACCAGCCGCCACCATGGCGCACCGAAGCATGGCGACGCCTTGCTCGCGGGCCTCATTCGCTGCCGCCGCTGCGGGCGCAAGCTGATACTTCGCTACTCGGGGGCCAAGCACCACATCCCTCGCTACAGCTGCAGCCGCGGCTGGATGGACAATGGCCAGCCCCGTTGCATCGCCTTTGGCGGCTTGCGTGTCGATGACGCCATCGAGGATGCGCTTCTGACCGTTGTCGGCCGCCATCGCCGCCGCGGTTGCCGCGAAGAAAGAGGCCGGTCAACGGCGGGACCAGGTGCTCGACACCCTGAAGCGCGACCTTGAAGCGGCGCGTTACGCGGCCGATCGCGCTTTTCGGCAGTACGATGCCGCCGACCCGGTCAACCGGCTGGTGGCGGGCGAACTGGAAGCGCGCTGGAATCAGGCGCTCGCGCGTGTTTCGGAGATCGAGGGCAAGGTCGCCGCCCACAACGAGACGGTCCCCGCCGAGGTCGCCGATCCGGCGTCCCTTGCTACGCTCGCGTCAGACCTCAAGGCCGTCTGGGCTGCTCCCTCGACCGATGCGCGGCTGAAGAAGCGCATTGTCCGCACCGTCATTCAGGAAGTGGTGGCCGACATCGACCCGAACGCGGCCGAGATCACGCTCGTGGTTCATTGGACCGGTGGCGTCCACAGCGAGTTACGTCTGCCCAGACGCCGCCTCGGCCAGCGCAACAGCACCTCTGCCGACGTGATCGCCGCGGTGCGCCAACTCGTGCTTATCACCAGCGATGATGTCATCGCCGGCATCCTCAACCGGAACGGCCTGGTAACAGGGCATGGCAACCGCTGGACGCGTGAGCGCGTGACCTCGCTGCGCTCGCATCACCGAATCCCGGTGCACAAGCCGGATGTAGGTAAGAACGAGCCTTGGCTCAATTTGGGCGAAGCCGCGCGGCTCCTGCACGTCGCGCCCAAGACGCTCAGACTGGCGGCAGAGGCCGGCGAGATCGAGGCGATCCACCCCTTGCCCGATGGCCCTTGGATCTTTGCTCGCGCCGCCCTTACGGCTCCGGCAGCTCGATCCATCACGGAACGCGCGCGGCAAACCTCAAGACACCCCGCGGGATCACATCCAGACCAAGAATTCCTGTTCTCTTCAGGGACATAGACAGATGGGTGTTCTGATGCGCGGTTGTAGTAGGCGATCCAGCGCGACAGTCCGGCGCGCAGCTCCGACCCGGTCTCGAACGCGTGTAGGTATACGCACTCGTATTTCAGGCTGCGCCACAGCCGCTCGATGAACACGTTGTCCATCCATCGCCCGCGCCCGTCCATGGAG
>NZ_JAFAVV010000009.1 GCF_019242285.1 Bradyrhizobium sp. | reverse complement strand
AGCCCGCCACGTCCGCGGCCCCCGCACCCCTGGAGGCGCTGCCGCGGGACCGAAGCACGGGCCGCGTAGCGGCCTTTATCGTTTTGAAAACAAGGACTTAAGACTATGGCGACGACCGTCGAGGAATTGAAGGCGACCGCGCGTCCGTCAGTCGGCAAGGGGGCCGCACGGGCAGAGCGTCGCGCCGGGAGAGTGCCCGGAGTGATCTATGGTGACAACCAGCCCCCGCTGCCGATCTCGGTGGAGGACCGCGAACTGCGCCAGCGCATCCTGGCCGGCCGGTTCCTGACCACGATCTACGACATCAACCTGGAGGGCAAGAAGCACCGCGTGATTCCGCGAGACTTCCACCTCGATCCGGTCCGCGACTTCCCGATCCATGTTGACTTCCTCAGGCTCGGTGAAGGCGCGACCATCCGTGTCAGCGTCCCCTTGCATGTCCAGAAGGCGGAAGCCTCGCCCGGCGTGAAGCGCGGCGGCACGGTCAACATCGTGACCCATGCCATCGATCTCGAATGCTCGGTCGACAATATCCCGCAGTTCATCGAGGCCGACGTGTCGAGCCTCGAGATCAGCCACTCGCTGCATCTCTCCGACATCAAGCTGCCGACGGGTGTGAAGCCACTGACGCGCGAGGACGCGACGCTCGTGACCATCGTGCCGCCGTCCGGCTACGCCGAAGAGCAGAGGGCGGCTGCTGCCGCCGCGGGCACGGCTGCTGCCCCAGGTGCTCCCGCCGCAGCCGCACCGGCGGCCGCTGCGCCTGCCGCCGGTGCTGCGGCGCCTGCGGCTGGCGCGAAAGCGCCTGCCGGTGGTGGCGACAAGAAGAAATAAGCTTTCACGCGGGATGCCGCGTCATGCTGCTCTTTGTCGGCCTCGGCAATCCCGGCGCGAAATACGCGCGTAACCGGCACAATATCGGCTTCGTCGTGGTCGATGAAATTGCGCGGCGTCATGGTTTTGGGCCTTGGCGCCGCCGTTTTCAGGGCGAGACGTCGGAAGGGACGCTGGACGGCGAGCGCGTGATCCTGCTCAAGCCCACGACCTACATGAACGAGTCCGGTCGCGCGGTGCAGGAGGCGGCGAGCTTCTTCAAGCTCGACGCGAGCCAAGTGACCGTATTCCAGGACGAACTCGAGCTGCAGCCGGCAAAGGTGCGGGTGAAGGTCGGCGGCGGCACCGCCGGACACAACGGCTTGCGCTCCATCTCCTCGCACATCGGCAACGAGTATCGCCGGGTGCGGCTCGGCATCGGGCATCCCGGTGTCAAGGATCTGGTGCACGCTTACGTGTTGTCCGATTTCTTCAAGGAGGAAGGGCCGTTGGTCACAGCCCTGTCCGAGGCGGTCGCCGATCATGCCGGCCTGCTCGCCACGGGTCACGATTCGACCTTCCAGAACAAGGTGCATCTGGCGCTGCAGGCCAAGGGATTTTTCGATCAACGCGATGAGAGCGCAAAGTAGGCCGTGCGCGCCGTTGCCAACGGATTTCGGGACTCGAGATGGGATTCAAATGCGGTATCGTCGGCTTGCCCAATGTCGGCAAATCGACCCTGTTCAACGCGCTGACCGAGACCGCGGTGGCGCAAGCGGCGAACTACCCGTTCTGCACCATCGAGCCGAATGTCGGCGAGGTCGCTGTGCCCGATTCCCGGCTCGACAAGCTCGCCGCGATCGCCAAATCGGCGCAGATCATCCCGACCCGGCTGACCTTCGTCGACATTGCGGGTCTCGTCAAGGGAGCTTCGAAGGGCGAGGGCCTCGGCAATCAGTTCCTCGCCACGATCCGCGAGGTTGATGCGATTGCGCATGTGGTGCGCTGTTTCGAGGATTCCGACATCACCCATGTCGAGGGCAAGATCGCGCCGCCCGCCGATATCGAGACGATCGAGACCGAGCTGATGCTCGCCGATCTGGAGAGCCTGGAGAAGCGCGTCGACAATCTTTCGAAGAAGGCCAAGGGCAACGACAAGGACGCCAAGGAGCAGCTCGATCTCGTCAATCGGACGCTGGTGCTGCTGCGCGACGGCAGGCCGGCGCGGCTGCTGGAGCGGAAGGCGGAGGAGGAGCGCGCCTTCGGCATGCTCGGGCTTTTGACCTCGAAGCCCGTGCTCTACGTCTGCAACGTCGAGGAAGGAGCCGCGAAGGACGGTAACGGTTTCTCAAATCAGGTGTTCGAGCGCGCGAAAAAGGAAGGCGCGGTCGCGGTGGCGATTTCCGCCAAGATCGAATCGGAAATCGCGACACTCTCACGCGAGGAGCGCACCGACTTCCTGGAGACGCTGGGCCTCGCGGAAGCCGGCCTCGACCGGCTGATTCGCGCCGGCTACCAGCTCCTCGACCTCATCACCTATTTCACGGTGGGCCCAAAGGAGGCGCGGGCCTGGACCATCCACCGCGGCATCAAGGCGCCGGCCGCGGCAGGCGTAATCCATACCGATTTCGAGAAGGGCTTCATCCGCGCCGAGACCATCGCCTATGACGACTACGTCGCGCTCGGCGGCGAGGCCGGCGCCCGCGACGCCGGCAAGCTGAGGCTGGAAGGAAAGGAGTATGTGGTCGCCGACGGTGACGTCATGCATTTCCGCTTCAACACCTAAGGCGGGGTGCCTCCTCGTTCTACCGCATCCCGCCCTGGTCGCGGATTGCGCCGAGATGCTCGTTGATTCGCAACACGATCAGGATGAACTCGGCGGCGATGCGAGAGAACACGATGCCGATCTGTACGTTCGCGATGGAGGAGAGCAGCAATAGGAAACCGCCGAATGGGCTGATGGCCATCGCGGCAAGTCCGGAGAAGATGCCGGAAAGGCCCATCAGTGAAATCAACCCGATCACCAGCCAGTAGAAGCTTGATGATGGTGGCGTGATGAATTACTGGCGTTCCCACTAGCTAGGTCATGAGCATCCGCGACATCATCAAAGCCCACTTCGGCACCATCCTCGCCGAGAACGATGACCGCTCGATACTTATAGAGCTGCCCGCCGACATGCTCCCGGGCTTCGTCGGGCAGGCAACGCAAGGCGGATATGTAGTGCAAATCCGCTCAGTCGAGTCGAAGCTCGCCCCGCAACGGGTGACCGATGCCGGAGGCAGAAGCATCGAGACGGAGTCCATGATCTCAACCGCGTTCTACATCGCGACCGTCACGCCGCAGTCCGCGTTCAATGTCTCCAACGCCGCGCCGAACGGCCAATGATCGATCGCGAGCGCATCAAGGCGGTGACGGAAGCGAACTTCGCCCCGAGACCTTGCAGACCACGAGCGTGCACGTCTTCAAGGTCACGAGCGGGAAGGCACGCCCATCCAAGCGGCGCATGGCGCAACACCGGCATGGTCGGAGCAACGAAAAAGCCGCCGGGAAAGTTGGAGGCCAGCGGAAGCCGAGGCGATGGCCGCGCAGCGCGACGTCAAGCACCCGGCGATGGTCACGAGGCGGACGGCCACCTTTCGGATCAGGAAAGGTTCGAAATAGGCCCACTCATCGTCCGTGATCAACCCACGAATCACGGCTGCTCCCCGCAAAGCGGCGGGGGATGGATAGTTTCGATCCCTGGCGGGCCGGCTCGCCCGAGTCGATCGATGCCGCCGCCGATGAAATCATCATCGCGACCGAGGGCGTGTTCGATGATTTCGAGGATGCCCGGAAGGCCGCCCGCGCCGCGTTCGCGTCTGTCGGGCTGGTCGCAGAGGCCGACGGCGGATAAGACACCCAGCCCGACACCAGCAACAAAGCCGCCCGGCAAGGCGGCTTTGTCATTTCTATCGGTCTATCGCATTCCACCCTGGTCGCGGAGCGCGCCTAGGTGCTCATTGATCCGAAAGGTAATCAGGATGAATTCGCAGGCGATACGTGCGAAGATAACGGAAACGATGGTGCTGGCGATCGTCACCAGGATCATGATGAACCCGCCGAAGGGACTGATCGCCATCATGGCCAGCCCCGACAACAGGCCCGAGATGCCGAGCAGGATAATCAAGGCGACGATCAGAGTGTAGAACGGCTTAATGATCGACGGCGTTACAAAGCGATCCCATTGCAGAAGGTCCCTAAACTCGAACATCAACGTGCCCCCCTTATCAGGCCGCTGCCTTTGCACGGCCTAGAAAAATTAGATCGTCTTCTTGTTTTGTTTCCCGTTTCGGTCCGGTCGGGACCGTTGAAGCGGTCCCATTGGAACAGGTCCCGGAATTCGAACATCGTCGTAGTCCCCCAGCGAATGCGCGTCAGTTGCAGGTATTTGGCTGCTGGCAAGGCCCCTAGCTCCGAATGACGTTTCGGACAATAAGGAGCGCAAGCCGTGCGGGCGGGTGTGTTGTGATTGCCCCAAAGTGCGGCCACAATCGGGCTTCCTTCCGGCAAATTCCGTCAAGATGAAACTGACCTTCGAAGACTTTAGTCTTGGCCGTTTCGGTACCTTCGGTCCTCGCCACGTCACGCGTGAGGAGATCATCGCCTTTGCCGCCGAGTTCGATCCACAGCCGATGCATCTCGACGAGGCAGCCGGTCGCGTTTCGATGCTGGAGGGCCTTGCCGGCTCGGGCTGGCATCTCTGCGCGCTGATGATGCGGATGCTGTGCGACGGCTTCATGGGCCGCACCGCTTCGCTGGGCTCGCCCGGCGTCAACGAATTGCGCTGGCTCGTGCCGCTCAGGCCGGGCGACGACCTGATGCTCGACGTCGACGTGCTGGAAGCGAGAGTCTCGAAGAGCCGGCCGGAAACCGGGCTGGTGACGCTCAAGAGCACCGCGCGCAATGCGGCCGGCGTTGTGATGTGCGAGATGGTGTCGGTCCTGATCGTCAGCCGGCGCGAGGCCGGGGAGGCGGGCGCATGATCGGCTATTTCGAGGACATCGCGGTCGGCGACCGGTGCGAGCTCGGCTCGTTCACCTTCACGGCCGAGGGAATCAAGAAGTTCGCCGGGCAGTTTGATCCGCAGCGCTTCCATCTCGACGAGGAGGAAGGCCGCAAATCGCTGTTCGGCGGGCTCACGGCCTCGGGGTGGCATGTCGCGTCCGCCTGTATCCGCGTGATGGTGGACGATGGTCAACGGCGCGCCGAACAGGCCCGCTTGCGGGGCGAGCCGGCCCCGTCATGGGGGCCGTCGGCGGGCTTCCGCGCGTTGCGCTGGATCAAGCCGGTGCTTGCCGGCGACACTATCGCTTACGCAAGCGAGGTGGTCACGCGCCGTGAATCGAAGTCGCGCCCCGAATGGGGCATCCTTCAGGTCCGCAATACCGGCACCAACCAGCGCGGCGAGCTGGCGATCTCGTTTTTGAGCACGGTGTTCGTGCCGCGGCGTCCCACGGCGTGACAGCCCGCCAACATGGTTACCGCATCGTGTCGTGCCGCCGCGAGCGCGGCGATCTTGCGGAACCAAATTTTTGCTAACGCATTTTGAACAAGTGCCGGCCATAGTGCGCCGCGCGGGACCAGATGCGGGGACGACAATGGCGGATCGGAGCGGATTGCGGCTCGTGGGCTTCATCTTTGCAACCGTGACGGTTGCGGTGATGCTGACCACGGCGATGGTGGTGAAGGGCTATGCCGACGGCATCTATTCGCTCGATGCCGCCCCGATCGAGAGCCAGTAGGTTAACGCCGCGCTAACCGGTTGCGCTCAGCGGCTCCAGAGATAGGCCAGAGCCGTCACCGTCAGAAACAGGATGCCGACGAAGCGCAGCAAGAGCGTGCTGACGCGGTGATGCGACATGCGCAGCGGCAGCGCCTCGGTGGTTTCCGGCCGAAGGCCTTCCAAAGTCTCCATTTCAATCCCCCGTCCCCTGATCTGGCGCTTTCGGCCGAAAACGCGTCAAGCTTGTTATGGCGCCATCGGATGATGGCACCTTCGTTTCGGGAATCGGCCGCCGCTCCCTTCCGAGGACGGAAGGCGGCGGTCGCGGCGTGGCCTGAATGGCGGCTAGCCGCCGTTGTTGCGCAGGCCGTCGGCGGCGCGCTTCCACTGCGCCACGTTGTCGGCGATCATCCGCGTGGACTTCATCGCCGCCTGGCTGAGCTGGGCGTAGCCGGAGATCTCGCGCTGCACCCGCTGACCTTCGGCGTGGAGCAGTTCGCGCAGGCTTTCCAGCTCGGAAATCAGCTTTTCGATTTCCCCCAGCGAAGCCCCGGCGACGCGCTGGATCAGCGAGTTCACGTTGGTGACCGTCGTTTCGTGGGTCGGCTCCTGCACTTCCGGCGTTACCGCCGCGGCCGGCGGCGCCGGGCGCCGCAGATAGGCGATATCGTTGCGCACGAAGTCACGGATGCCGGCTTCGACTTCCGTCACGGCATCGAGATTGCCCTCGTCAATCTCGTTTGATTCGACCCTGTCGGAGTGAGTCGTGGCATTCATCGGCAATTCCCCTGTTTCGCGTTGAGCGAGCGCGGATATCCCCCGCACGACGAAAGTTCAAGTGACGAAAGTTCAAGTAGTGGCCATCAGGCTTGCCGATTTTGACCGCATCGGGGCCAATCTGCGGCAATGCTGGTGAATTAACGGGATTTCGTCCTACCAGCTTTGCTTGTATCCAGCGGTAATACTTTTGTTTTCCTGCC
>NZ_JAFAVV010000843.1 GCF_019242285.1 Bradyrhizobium sp. | reverse complement strand
CATGTACAGCATGGTTTTCGTCACCCTGCTCTACTGTGCCGCAATGCTCATCTTCTCCAGAGAGGCAACCGGATGCGAGCCGATTCCGATGTTGCGCGGGCTGGTTCGTCCCGGCGTTGCGAGCATCGTCGCGACTGCCGGGCTCGTCGAGATCAAGGACATCTATCCTCACAGCCCGGCGTGGCTCCTTGCCTGCATCGCCGCAGCCCTGCTCGCCTACGTCCTGGTCCTGGCGCTGATCGACGGCAAGAGCCTCAGGGAAGACTGGGGCTCGATCCGCCGGATCATGACATCCCGCAAGATCGAATGACTGTCCAGCCATCGACCAAGGCTCGAATGCTCCTGCGGACCGCGATGTTGGTCAGTGCGCTTTCCTTCGCGGGCGCGGCTGCGGCCGGCTCGTCCGGCACGAAAGAAGTCGTCTTCATCGCGGGCGCGCCGAGCCACGGCTTCATGGCGCATGACTATCTGGCCGGCTCGAAACTCCTCGCCGACAGGATCAATGCTGTGCCCGGCTTTTCGGCAACGGTCTATTACGACGAGTGGCCGGCCCGGGAGAAGCTCGATGACGCCTCCGCCATCATCCTCTACACCGACGGCGCCGACGCCCATCCCGCCCTGCCGCACAAGAGCGAGCTCGCGGAGTTGTCGCGC
Organism: Bradyrhizobium sp.; assembly: GCF_019242285.1. Lineage (GTDB taxonomy): Bacteria > Pseudomonadota > Alphaproteobacteria > Rhizobiales > Xanthobacteraceae > Bradyrhizobium. Next base: position 28,132 of record NZ_JAFAVV010000843.1, on the reverse strand, counting down.
AGCGGTGTCGGCATCGGCATGCTTCACTTTGCCGTCGAGGTGCCGAAGCAGAAAGGCGCCGCCGAGTGGACGCAGATGATCGGCGGATATTTCGAGACTTACTACTCGGTCAATCCGTTCTGGCGCGCGGAGTTCAGGTCGTTTCCCGCCCATCCCGTCGCCAAGGGGCTGAAACCCTTCCAATTGACCGATGAGTGGTACTACCACATGCGTTTTCGCGACCGACTGCAGGGAGTCCAGCCGGTGCTGTCCGCCGTGCCTCCGGACGAAACGCGTCTCGGCAACGATGGCCCCTATACCGGCAATCCGGACGTGCGCGCCGCCGTCGGCAAGAATCAGCCGGAGCACGTCTTCTGGGTCAGCGAGACCCACAACGATGCGACGAGCCCGGCAGGCCGTGGATTCGGCTGCACCGGAGGTCACTCCCATCAAATCTGGGCGCAGGACCAGTTTCGCAAGCTGGTGCTCAATGCGATCGTCTGGATCGCCCACGGCGAAGTCCCGCCGCAGGGAATCGAGAGCCGTCGTCCGGATGTCGATGAGCTGCTCGGCAACCGCGACCCGGGTGTTCAGGACGAACAGGTGCCACCGAATTTCAATCGGCAGGGATTGGCTGACGAGATCGCGAAAATGAACGAGCCATGAGCCCCGCGATGGTCCGGAACATCAACAGCGACCGCGGTTGTGCAACGGTGAACCGCGGCGCCGCGGCCGTTGTTATCCGACGTTCATTCGGCGCCGAGACTTCAGGAAATCCTCCATGAAAGTTGCAATCATCCATTACTGGCTGGTCGGCATGCGCGGCGGCGAGAAGGTGATCGAAGCCCTTTGCGAGATGTACCCTCAGGCGGACATCTTCACCCACGTCTACGTGCCCGAGATGATGTCGGAACGAATCCGCGCCCACCGCGTCATCCCGACCTTCATCAACTCGCTGCCCCGCGCGGCGCGGATGTACAAGACCTACCTGCCGTTGATGCCGCTGGCGCTGGAGCACCTCGATCTGCGCGGCTACGATCTCGTCATCAGCAGCGAATCGGGGCCGGCCAAGGGCGTCATTCCGCCGTCGGACGCGGTTCACGTCTGCTATTGCCACACGCCGATGCGCTACATCTGGAACATGTACCACGACTACCGTGACGGCGGCGGCCGGCTGACGCGGCTAATGATGCCGGCGCTGTCGCACTACCTGCGCATGTGGGACGTGAGCTCGGCCGCGCGCGTGGACAGCTTCGTGGCGAACTCGACCACGGTCGCTCGGCGCATCCGGCGCTACTATGGCGCCGAATCGGTCGTGATCCATCCGCCGGTCGACACCGATGCCTTCTCGCTCGCACCGCCCGCCGAGCTCGGCGACTTCCATCTGATGGCCGGCGAGCTCGTCTCCTACAAGCGTCCGGATCTCGCCGTGCGCGCCTTCAACGAGATGAAGCTGAAGCTCGTCGTGATCGGCGGCGGCGAGATGCTCGATGCAATCCGACGCCTCGCCGGACCGACCGTCACGGTGATGGGCCCGCAACCGTTCCAGGTCCTCAAGGACCACTATGCGCGATGCCGCGCGCTCATCTTTCCGGGCGAGGAGGATTTCGGCATGGTGCCGGTGGAAGCCATGGCGAGCGGACGTCCCGTCATTGCGTTCGGCAAAGGCGGCGCGACCGAGACCGTGGCCGAGGGTGTCTCTGGCACCTTTTTCGCCGAGCAGTCGGTCGAGACCATCTCGGCCGCGGTGCGACGGCTCGACGACATGCGGATCGACCCGGGTCGAATCGCCGAGCATGCGCGCCAGTTCGGCCGTCAGCAGTTCTTCGAGAAGATGCGGGCCCATATCGACGGGCTGCTCGCCGCGAAGCTCGGGCGAGGCCCTGCGCCCGCATCAGTTCCCGTGCCGCTTCAGCTAGCGGGTATCGATCACCGCTAGCGACGAATCCTCGATCACGAGGCAGGTCAGCCGGCCGGTCATGAACGCGCCGGTATCGATGTTGACGCGGTTGACGGCCACCTCGACCTCCCGCGTCGGCGTGTGGCCGTGGACGATGATCTTGCCGAAATCCTCAGGGCAGCTCAGGAACTCGTCCCTGATCCAGAGCAGGTCGTTTTCCTTCTGCTGAGACAAATCGACGCGTGGCCGCACGCCGGCATGCGCGAAGAAGAAATCCCCGCACGCGAAGGAGGTCTTCAGGTCGCGAAAGAATCGAAAGTGCGGACGCGGCAATGCGTCGTGAAAAGCGGATTGTATCTCGGCGATCGGCCTGCCGCTGGCCAGATTGATGCCCACGATTCCATACGAAGCCAGGGTCTCGAGTCCGCCCAGCCGCATCCAGTGGTCGAACAGGGCCGGTTCCCGCAGGCAGCGGAGCGCGATCAGCTCGTGATTTCCCTTGAGGAAGACCGATTCGCTTCGCTTGCCGTGCTCGATCAGGCGGTCGATCGTTTCGCGCGAGGCGGCGCCCCGATCAATGTAGTCGCCCAGAAAAACGTGCAGCGTCTGCGTCGCGGGACGCTCAGCCGTGTCGGCCTCGATGCGCGACAGCAGCACGTCGAGCAGGTCCCGCCGGCCGTGAACGTCGCCGATCGCGTAGATCCTCAAGCCTTCCGGCAAAGACGGGCGCCGCCCCTGCACCTTGAGCATCTCGATATTTGGCAGCGGGGATGGCAACGCATTAACCTGCGATTACGACGCAGCGTTCGCGATATGGCAAGATCGTCTGGCACATGAAGTGAGGCTCACCGAGTCTAGCGGCTCCGCCGGTTCCGGCGTGTCCCGATCATGAACGAATCATCTACTGTTTGTTATCTGCGCGAACCAATGCTTGGCAAATGCCGACGAAAGTCGGAACGCTCTCGACTCGGAACCGGTGGCCGGCATGAAAAATGCTTTCCGTACGGTACCCTGGGAGCAAGTCACGCGAAAGCTACAGGGGTAAACCATAGCGATGGGGTATGGTTGATACCGTCTTTAACGTGATATATGGTCCCCGCGAAATTTTTACCGTCAGTACAAGTAGTTGGAGCGTACCCATGCGTATCGGGCTGGTTGCAAGATCATTCTGCGCTCTACTCTTGCTAACATTTTGTGGAGGCGCCGTCTCGGCCGCCCCCTGCATTCAGCCGCCGGCCTCGGCCAACGCGATCAGCCAGTTCAAGGCGAATCCAGCCGCCCTGGTTGCGCCGGGCGCGGACACGCGCACCATCGAGGTCCAGGTGAGAGACCTTGCCGGGACAGACGCCAATCTGGCGATGGACATCGTCAAGCTGGCGGATGGGGCCAATCCACGGTTTCAGACTGCCATCGCCGCCGGTCTCGCCCAGGCGGCAGTGGCCTGCCAAACCGTCGATCAGCAAGCGGCACAGCTGATCCAGCAGGCCGCGGCATCCTTCGAGAACGGCGAATTCCAGAACACCTTCGCCGCGGTCGCGGGCGACCTCTCGACGGCAGCGACGGAGGCGGCGCTCAATTCCGCGAGCAGCTCGGTGGGCAGCGTCATCGTCACCAATCCCAACCAGGGCGCCGGCCGGACCACGAATCCGGGCGGCGGCGGCTCGCCCGCCTTCTTCCAGATCACCTCCACCGTCGCTATCGCGCCGACTCCAGAAACGACACCGAGCACGACGACCACCGCGGCCAATCCCGTGAGTGCGACGCGCTGAGCTTTTTCATCGCCGGGGGAATGAAGCTGACAACGGGGTGAACCCCAAGGAATCCTAATGAACGTAGCCGGTCAGTTTTCGCAATATCCAGCAGCCCCCGACAGCGACTGGAAGGGCGGGACGATGCCGCTGTTGCAGATCCGCGATTTCATGAGCCGGCAATGGCGGCTGATCGCCTTGATCACGGTTCTGACGATCGTCGTCGGTGTTGCATACCTCGCCGTCACGCCGTCGAAGTTCACCGCGCAAGCGGACATGATCATCGACACGAAGAAGGTGACTTGGACCCAGGCGGAGCTGTCGACCGAAAATCGCACGATCGAGGACGCCTCGGTCGATAGCGAGATCGAGACCACCAAATCCGAGAAGGTCGCTGCCGCCGTCGCCAAGCAGTTGCACCTCAATGAGGACCCGGAATTCGTCGGCAGCGGCGGCCAGCTCAAATCCCGCATTCTCTCGCTCCTGAGATTCAACTCGGGCCCCGAGAGGCAGCCGTCGGATGACGACAACATGCGTCGCGTGCTGGTCACGCTCCGGGAGAACCTGCGCGTCACGCGGCTCGGACGCAGCTACATCGAGCAGATCGCCTACACGTCGCTGGATCCGGAAAAGGCCGCCAAGATCGCCAACGCCTTTGCCGACGCCTATATCGAGGACCAGCTGCAGGCCAAGTTCGAGGCCACCCACCGCGCCAGCATCTGGCTGGAGCAGCGGATCGGCGAGCTCCGCAAGCAGGCCTCCGACGCCTACAAGGAAGTGCAGGACTTCAAGTCCAAGAACGGCATCATCATCGGCGTCGACGGCAAGCTGGCGAGCGAGGTAGAGCTGGATCAGCTCGGGGTTGCGCTCGCCAAGGCCCGGGCCGACACCAGCCAGGCGAGGGCCAAGCTCGAACGCATCCAGCGCGTGCTGGAGCAGCGGCCCAATCCGAACAAGGAAAGCTTCGACATCCCTGACCCCATCGTCACGGACGCGCTCAGCAATCCCGTGATCACGAAGCTGCGCCAGCAGTTCCTGGACGACCAGAATAAGGAATCGGAATGGAGCGCGCGCTACGGCGCCGATCACCAGGCCGCGCGCAACCTGAGGGCGGAAATGGCCGCCCTGCAACGCGCGATCTGGGATGAAATCTCGCGCATCGCCGAGAGCTACAAGAGCGAGTTGCAGATCGCCAAGACTCAGGAAGAATCCATCGACAAGCGCATGGGCGAGGTGTTCCAGCAGTCGGCCTCGACTCGCCAGTCGCAGGTCCGCCTGCGCGAGCTCGAGACGGCCGCGAACACCTATCGCGGCATCTACGAGACGTTCCTCTCCCGCTTCACGCAGTCGGTCCAGCAGCAGTCGTTCCCCACGACGGAGGCCCGAGTCGTCACGGTCGCAACGCCGCCGCTCGCCCGAAGCTCGCCCAAGGTCAGCCTGACCGTGGCCCTTGCGGCGATCTGCGGGCTGGGTCTCGGGATCTTGTCGGCGCTGGCGCGGGAGCAGATGAACCGGCAGATCCACACGCGCGCGCAGCTCGAGAGCCTGCTCGGGACGAGCTGTCTCGCCGTACTGCCGGCGTTCCCGCAACGCCGGGCGAGGCTCGGCCAGAACGGCGCATTGCGCGAATCGCGGGCGTTCCGGCAGATCAGCGAGGTCGCGCCGTTCTCCGCCACCGCGGAGGCGCTGCGGTATATCAAGGTGGCGATCGACCTGAACCCCGCCGGCGGAAAGGTGATCGGAATCGTCTCGGCCCTGCCCGGCGAGGGAAAGACGACGGTCGCGGCCGGCTTTGCGGCCTTCGTGGCCAAGAGCGGCGGCCGTACCCTGCTGATCGACGCCGATCTGCGCAACCCCTCGATGACCCGCACCCTCGGCTATACGAGCGCGCCGGGGTTGGTCGACATGGTCGCCAACCAGTCGCCGTTCGACGACCTGGTCATCACCGACGCGAAGCACAAGTTCGATTTCCTCCCCGCCTCGACACGGATCAAGCCGACCAACAGCTCGGACATCCTGAACTCGGCGGCTATGAAGCAGGCGTTGAAGTCGGCCAAGAGCGAATATGACTACGTGCTGATCGATCTGCCGCCGATTCTCCCCGTCGTCGACGTGAAGGCCGTAGCCCATTTGTTCGACGGTTTCGTCCTGGTCGTGGAATGGGGGAGCACGTCGACCGAAGAGGTGGTCAAGGCGGTGGCGGCTTCGTCGATCGTATCGGAGCGGCTGCTCGGTGCGGTGCTCAACAAGGCCGACGAGACCATCATGCGACGGTTCGAGGGCTATACCGATCGGCGCTACAACTACTACACTGATGACCGAGTCCCGACCGAGATGGCCTGAGAGGCGCCCCGCTGCAGCCGGAACCGATGTGCTTCGCCTCGCGGCGCTACGCATTGTCCTGTTCGCGATCGGCGGGCTCGGTATGGCGTGGGGCGGATCGAATCTGGCGCGCGGAGCCGCGCTGGACGAGCTTCAAAACCTCGAGAGCCGCTTGCTGCAGTTCGAGACGTTCGGCCCGGCCGCCGCCGCGGACGTATTGCAGGACGCGCCTGTGGACGAACTGAGCGGCTGCGACAATCACGCGCACCGGTCGCTGTTGCTGCTGGAAATGCCGCTTGCCGAGGCAGCCTTGCGCGCCGGAGCCGTGACCGATTTCGACCGCCACCTCGGCAGCATCGAGAGCCGCGCAAGACAGGTCCTCGCCTGCGCCCCGCGCGATCCGCTGGTCTGGCTCATCCTGTTCGGTCACGAAATCGAGCGCGGCCAGCTCGACGAGCACGCGTTCGATCTGCTGGCGACCTCCTACGAGATCTCGCCGCACGAAGCCTGGATCGGCACGCGCCGAATGGCGGTAGCCCTTCCCGTGGTGATGGCCGCGCCGGCGCCCGTCCAGCAGCAGGTCCTCGCCGAGTTCCGGAATCTCGTCAGGCACGGGTTCGTCGAAATTCCCGCCCGCTCCTATCTGAGCACGACCGCCGCGACACGCGCGTTGCTGCAGGCGCAAGTCGATGCGCTCGACGTGCGGAGCCGGCAGGCCTTTGCCGATGCCCTGGAAAAGCTTCGTTCGTGACAAGGTCATGCTAACGCCGTCTTTGGAAGCGCATATGCGCCGCTTCGTGCAAGCTAACAGGTTTCTGCCATGCCCCTTCGAATCGCGGCGCTTCTGGTGACCTCGTTTCTGGCGGCGGGAGCTGGACGCTGTCTCGCGCAGGACGCCGGTGGCGTCCCCGGGTCCGGGCTGACGCGCGAGCAATGGCAACAACGCATCGAGGCGGCACGTCGCCGATCCGCGGACTATGTCGCGACTGTCCGCACCCAGCCGGCCGAGCCGCCACCGCCGCTCGATGAATCGAAGGAGGCTACCGACCGCGCCATGAACGATCCGACCCTTCAGCAGGGTGATATCGTCGCAACCAGCAAAGGGCTCGTCGTCTTCGTTGGTCGCGACGAGCAACACCAGCCGGCCGACTTCCAACCAGCTCGAGACCGTCCCTCCCCTCGCTGACTCCCCGCGCCCACCGCGCCTCGCCGGGTGACCGCTGCGTTCCGAGCGAGCACATCGCTTACGTGTAAGAACGAACGAGATGCACGCAAACCGATGCATGCCGCCACGGAATCCCAAAATGCTCCCCAAAAATCGAGGGCGACCGAGAAACCTTCCTGGCCGTTCCACGACCAATCAGAGGCTGGAGAAGGTCGTCTACAATCAAGCACTTGGAGCTGCGTCAACGGTCGACCAAAGCCTTCAAGTTGAGCAGCTCCGCTCGAAAATGTGCAGCGTGCCTAATTCGTCGATCTGTTCAGCTTAACGGAAGCTTGCTCGCAATACAGGCTTTGTGCAGCGCCCAATAACTTGATAAAAAACCGTAAAAGAAGAGCAACAAGTATGGGAAAAAATCGGGAGGATATTACCAGTGCATTTTGTGGAGTACCGGAATGAACAGTTTGACCGATGCACACAACGCCATGCGAATTGCTCGCAGTGCGGCGGACGCTCCCCTTGGAATGAACCAGAAGCGCATCGTTGACATCGTTCTGGCGCTGTCCGGTATTATCTTGTTAGCTCCCCTTCTGATCATTTGTTACGTTACGACGATCCTGACTTCGCCCGGTCCGGCGATTTTTCGGCACCGGAGGGTCGGCTTCAATGGCCGGCATTTCGACTGCTTCAAGTTCCGCACGATGGTGATCGACGCACCGGAGCGTCTGCGGCGGCTGCTCGAATCGGATCCCGGCGCGGCGGCCGAATGGGCGGCGACTCGCAAGTTGAGGCACGATCCGCGCGTCACCATGATCGGTGCCATTCTCCGCAAGTCCAGTCTGGACGAACTGCCTCAGCTCTTCAACGTCCTCAAGGGCGACATGAGCATCGTCGGCCCCCGCCCCGTCACCGACGAGGAGCTGGAACGCTACACGACCTCGATCGGAGCCTACCTTGTCTGCCGGCCCGGCATCACCGGGCTGTGGCAGGTCAGCGGTCGGAGCAGCACGACCTATGACAAGCGTGTCGCCTGTGACGCGTTCTACGCGCGGAACTGGTCGATGGCGCTCGATACCAAGATCATGATCGTGACGCTTCCTTCGCTGCTGGTTTCCGATAGCGCCTTCTGAGCGGGCGCATCGACGCCGGCAGCGCGACTTCGCAACCATCCAGTGCAAGTCGTATCGATCTCGATGAGGACCCGCGTCGTCATGTTCCGGGGGGATCAGCATGGACACGGATACGTCAGCACAAGGCGAGTGCTGCCGCTGACGACGTCCGCGAACGCCGAGTTCGGTTCATCTCGGCCGGCCAGCGAGCTCAATACGCGAAGATGCGAAAGCGGGTTTTCCGTACCCTCGATATGACTCACCGTTTCACTTTAGTTCGTGCTCCCGATTGCCTGCCCATTCGCACCGGCTACGGATCAGTTCGACGGCGACAAACGAATGAATGACATGAACCCCATCGGCCTGCGGGATTCCGGGTTCACGACCAGAGGGCCGCGAACGACGACGGGCAGGAAAGCCGCGGTCGCACTGCTCGCGGTGCTGATCGTCTCCGTCATGGTCGTGTGGTTCGCCTTCCTCGGCTGGGGGGCGGTGGAGATGCTGCGGTCGATGATCGGTGGACTGGGCAAGCTCTGGACTGCGCTGTTCTAGGGCGTTTTCGAGCGAAGTGGATACCGGTCGGCGTGAAGAAAACGCGTCAAAACGAAGAAGCTGGAGCTTCCGTTCCGATTCCATCGGAACGGAAAAAGCTCTAGGTCGCACGAGTGGAACAATCGTGCTGCGTTCGGGAGATTCTGCGGGATGAGCAATGTTCTTGTGGCCGGCGGAGCGGGCTATATCGGCTCCCATACCTGCCTCGATCTGTTCAACAAGGGCTTCACGCCGGTCGTCTACGACAACCTGTCGAACGGCCATGCGGAGTTCGTCAAATGGGGGCCGCTCGAGAACGGCGACATTCGCGATCGCGACCGTCTCGACCAAGTGCTCGCGAAGTACAGGCCGCAGGCGATCATCCATTTCGCCGCAGCCATCGAGGTCGGCGAATCCGTGCGGGACCCCGGCGCCTACTACGACAACAACGTATCCGGAACCATCACGCTGCTTCGTGCCGCGCAGGCAGCCGGCATCGACAAGATCGTGTTTTCCTCGACATGCGCCACCTACGGGATTCCAAAATCGACGCCGATGGACGAGACGCATCCGCAGTCGCCGATCAATCCCTACGGTCGCAGCAAGCTGATGGTGGAGCAGATCCTGAGCGACTATGATCGCTGTCACGGCATGCACAGTTTCATTCTCCGCTACTTCAACGCGGCTGGTGCGGACCCGGAGGGGCGGATAGGCGAGTGGCATTCGCCCGAGACGCACGCCATCCCCATTGCGCTGGACGCGGCACTGGGCCGCCGCTCGCATTTTCAGCTCAATGGCACCGACTACGACACCCGCGACGGTTCATGCGTCCGCGATTTCGTCCACGTGCTCGATCTCGCCGATGCGCATAGCCGGGCCGTCGAGCATCTGTTGGGCAATGGAACGAGCCATGCCCTCAATCTCGGAACCGGCACGGGAACGACGGTCAAGGAACTGCTCGACACCGTACGGCGCTTCGTCGGACGTGAATTCGAAATCAAATACGGGCCGCGTCGCGAAGGTGATTCGCCGGCGCTCGTCGCCGACAACGGCCAAGCCAGGCGGACCATCGGATGGGCGCCACGGCACGATCTCAATTCGATCATCGAGACGGCCTTGAACTGGCATGCGAACCATCTTCCGGCCTAGCCGATCTGCCGCAGGATGCGTCGCGCGTGCTCATCTCTTGATCAGCAATCGCATGCAATATGGGCGACGAATGCGATCGAGCAGCCGTGATCGCGCTTCAGTTCCTGTTTACTGCTGAAGCACCAGATTTTACGTATTGTTTGTGAGTGAGTTAACTCCTTACACTCATGAAGATTTAACGAGGTACCGCGACAATTCGGCTGGCGATCGCGCGCCTTCAGGCGAACGCAATTTCTCGATCAGGTGACTGTCATGGCCCGGCTTTCCTTCGCGATCCTGCCCTTTGCTGTCGTTGCGGGCAGCCTCCTCTCCGGCGTCGCCGATGCGCGCAACCGGCCGCAGCACGACGCGACGGCTTCCCGTGCAATCGAGCAAGGTGCACCAACGCTGGCGCCGTTCCAGCACGTTCGGTTCTGCCTGCACAATCCCGCCGAATGCAAATCGGATCCGGCGCAGCGGGCGCGAATCGAGCTCAATGCCGAAACGTCCCAAATGCTCGACCGCGTCAATCGCAGCGTCAACGCGGCGATCAAGCCCACGGCCAAGAGCTATGGGTCGAATCTCGCCGACAAGTGGACGATCGCGCCCGCCGCCGGCGACTGCAACGATTACGCGGTCACCAAGCGGCACGAGCTGATCGCGGGCGGCCTGCCGGCGAACGCGCTGCGGCTGTCGGTGGTCAAGACCGCGTCCGGTGTCGGCCATCTGGTGCTCGTGGTGGCGACGACCCGCGGCGACATGGTGCTGGACAATCTCACTCAGTCGATCCTGCCGTGGCAACGCACCGACTACCAGTGGCTAAAGATTCAATCCGCGACCGACGCCCGGTTCTGGTATGAGGTCAGGTCGACCGGCTCCTACGTTGCCCGAGCTGAGCGCGGAGTCCGCCTGGCCTTTCATCGTCGCCAACGCGACATCTGATTGCGCAGCTTCGGAAGCACCCGGTTCGGCTTTGGCGCGAGGCGCGGAGGGCATGTCCAGCGCAGCCGCCGGCATGCGCCGTCGAAAGCCCGATTTCGCCGCTGCGGTGAGGCCGGGCCAGCTCGCAGGCTGGGCGCTGGTCTGTTCGGCGGCCGATCGCGACATCCAGCAGCCGAGCAGGATGCCGAACACGACGAGATATCCGGGAATCTGCAGCGAGAAATCGATCATCGAATGCGTGTAGCTCAACACCGCGATTCCGGTGATCGCGGCAAACGAGCCGCGGGCGCGGTCCTCCCGGACCAGCGCGGCGCGCGCGAGGACACGCAGCAAGGCGACTGAAGCAACGACGATCAGCACCGCGATCGGAACCCCCATTTCGACCGCGATTTCGAGAATCGTGGAGTGCGCGTAGTCCCACACGCCCCAACTATTGAAGTCGGCGGGACGCAGCGAGGGGAAGATGTCTGCGAAGGTACCGGCGCCGCTACCGAGCAGCGGGCGCTGGCGAATGATATCGAGACAGATCCCGTAGACGGCCCATCGGCCATCGTCGAACATGCCCTCGCTTCCGATTCGGCCCACGTGGGTCAGCCAGCCGATCATCACCGATAGCGCTGCGACGGCGGAGCCGAGCGCGTACCAGAAGCCGGGCCTCAGCCTGTTTGCCGTCATCAGGCCGACCGCGACCAGCAATCCCAGGCAGGTGCAGATCAGGCCGCCTCGCGAGCCGGAGAGCAGCAAGGCGAAGAAGCAGATCAGCCCAGCCCCCAGGCGAAGAATGAGCTCGAAGGCAACACGCTCAGTTGCCGGCGTCAGCAGCAGCACCCGAAGCGAGGAGAGTTGCAGGGATTGCAGCGTCAGGAGCGCCGAGCAGGACCACATGATCACGCCAGTGCCCAGGAAGGTCGCCGCGGTGTTGTGGTTGACGAAGCTGGAGGTCAGGCTTCCGCGATAGGCGAGCTTTGGCGCCCACAACAAGAGGTCCGGCGTGAAGGCCAATGCTGCCAGACCATAGAGGGCATAAGCGAGGATGGCGTAGCGCGCCAAGTCCGTGAGCGTGTCGCTGTTGCGACGAGAGGTGCCGACGAAAAATCCGCTCGTGAACCCGGTGATCGTCAGCAGCAGGTGCCCGATCGCGGCTGGCGGAATTTCGGCGCGACTCGATATCCGCGGCAGAACGTCGATCTGCAGAAGCACCCTTGCCCGCTGCCAGATCGGGTCGTCGAGCCGGTCCATGGCACCGGGAACGACCTGAATGATCGCGACCAGCGCGTAGGCGCCGCAAAGCGCGAGAAACGCGATCAGGATGGCGCGTTGCCCGGCCTGCATCGGCAGCGTGGCGCCGCACAGCACACCGATCGACAGAAGCGTCGTCCAGATCGCGACCCAAAGCAGGTCCACCGACCCGAAGAACAGCGGCGCCAGACTCAGCGCCGCAATCGTGATCCACATCTGGACCGATCTGATCGTGCTCACCGGAAACCTCTGGATGCAGCCGACGGCGTACTTCCACCTAACCCGCAAGCCACCGATGCCACGGCACGCCGCAACTGCATCCTGGAATTTCGTGCCGAGACGCTTGGGTGAGGCCGAGCCCGGATCACGCCCCGGGCGTCACGAAGCTCGCGTTTGAGACTGCGAGCTTCGCAAGGCCGCAATCAGCCTACCACTTGGTCTTCTCGGCGGTGTTGATGGCGGTCACCGCGTTGGCCGTGTTGCTGGCCGTGGCCGCCGTGTTGTTGATCAGCGTCAGCAGCTTGTAGTAGTCCACGACCTTGGCGTTGGCGACGTACATCACGTCCTTGCTACGCATCTGGAAGCCGGCGGCGAGCAGCATTCCGGAAGGATCCCGCAGATTGATGTGATAGATGGTCGGAATCCGGTCATAGCTGAACTTGGTGGTGTCGATGCCGAGCTTCTCCAGGAAGTGGCGATCCTCGTAGCGATAGATGAACACCTCGGCCGGGTCGGACTGATTGTCATTGAGGCCGCCCGACTTGCCGATCGCCTGCGCCAGTGTCAGCGTCTCGACGTCGAACGCGATTTCCGAGTTGAAGCCGAAGACATTCTGGTTGAGCGCACCGAGCGCGGTAAAGGTCGGCGCCTCGTGCGTCAGGAAGATCACGTCGTTCGGCCGGATGAAGATGTTCTCGTTCGGGTCGTGCACCACGCGGCTCAGCAGCACCTTCACGCGCCTACCGTCACGCTGCAGCGTCACGTAGCTCTCGATCGCCTCGAACTTCGGCCCGCCTGCGCGTGCGATCAGGGCGAGCAGGCGCTCGCCGACACTGTTGAGCGCGAGCACGCCGGGCGTATTGACGTCGCCCAGGACGCTCACGACGCTCGAATGCTGCTGGTTCAGGCTGACCACGACTTGCGGTTCGATCGCGCGGTTGCGCAGGCGTGCGACGATGGCCTGCTGAATTTCGGGCAGGGTCCGCGCCGCGGCTGGAATCTCGCCGGCATAGGGCACGTAGATGCTGCCCTTCTGGTCGACCGCCTGCGGCGGCAGGTCGACGAAGTTGCCGGGACGCGCGCCAGCCGCCGTGGCCGGGGTGAACAGGCCGCCCGGCGCCGCTTCGAAGATCGAGACGTTGAGGACGTCGCCCACGCCGGCGACCTGCTGCGGCTTCGGTCGCTTGTCTGGAAACGCGCCCTGGAAGGTGATGATGTTGGGCTGCGAGAGGAAGCCGATCGTATCGGCGCTGATGTCGACGAGGGTATAAGGTAGCGCGGTATTCGAGCGCAGGCCGGTGGTTGCGTGGCCATTGACGGAATCACTGGTGGGTCCGGTTCCCGGCAGCACCGAACATGCGGGCAGCAACATCGTCGCCGAAAGCACGAGGACGAGAGAGCGGAGTCCGTTTCGCCCACGGGCGAGTGCGGTACCGACCCGAGCCAGGATCGATACGATCCCACCCGAAACAATCGTGAAACTTCCGATGGTCAAGAACCCGCCCCTCAAATACCGCCGTCAGGACTGTCAGATACGTGGTTTATTTTGACGTTAATCGGCCGCGAAACGGCCAGCCCAGTTCCATCCTTGGGTGCGGACCCTACAGGGCGACTCTTGCGCATCAAAGGGCCGAATGTCCGGGCGCGCCGGTTTTGCCACTCAAGTTGTAAACCAGCCACAGCAACCGAGCGCCGATCAGGATACCGATATGTTTGAGGTCAATGACTTACCGGCGTCCTGAGTTGAAGTTCGGAGGGTTCCCTGCCCTTCAAGGGTCCGGATCGACGTGGATGGTCACCGTCGCAAGTCCTCCACCACACTGCCAAATGACACAAAATTACCTTCATTCGGGCCTCGGTCGCATCTAGCAGAGCCACAAAAACACCTCTATCTTGTTTGCAGCAGAGAGGCGCCGCACTAGTTAAAAGTTGTAAGATAAGGGAATACTACTACTTCAGAGTGTCCACCCACCAATGTTTGGATCGACGCGTGCACACCATTCTACCTTCAACTTCGCGCCTCTCTCTGAATACTATTTCGAAACCATGCCTCATCGCTGCGGCGAAAGATCCGAGTTGACGGAGCGGCCTATATCCTATGGAAGCATTATGATACCTCAATGATCCTATCGGCGATATCGACGCCATTTCTTCTTGGCCGAAAACAGGAATACGCAATGCAATACGCCGCCATCGCATTGGTCATTCTGGGATTCACGATTGGGATCCTGTTCCGCTTCAGAGTCCTGCTGACCGCGGTCGGGATCGTGCTGGTGGCTTCGATCGGCTTTTCAGTCGCGTCCGACTTCCGCTTCCTCGCGGCGTTCGCAACGCTCATGGTGGCCCAGGCGGTACTGCAAGGCAGCTATTTCATGGGGCTGATCGCAAAGGCCGCCGTTTCAGTTCATCGCGAGCGAGCCCGACAAGCCGTCCGGCGACATGGCGATCAGCCTTGTTCGGACGCCGGCGTTCCCCGCCTTCTCTTCTCCCTGTTAGAGTTTTTGACACTCTGAATAGAACTCGCCGTTGGCCGCATCGGTGCGCTCGAGACAGTGGGAGAGTTCGGTCGCCTGTCCCGCTATGGTGAAGTCGTAGCCCTGATCCTTCAGGACCAGCACATAACGACCGGGCGGCAGGATAAAATCGGGTTTCTCGGACTGCACCAGCAGCATTTCCGGATTGTCCGGGATCGGACGTACCCGGAACGGGTAGGATATGCTGCGGATGTTCCAGGCATCCGAGACCGGCGTAATGTTCGGTCTGCCCTTGGTATCAAAGGTCACCGCCCGGACCACCCGTGCCACCACGCGGACCTCGATCCGCTCCGGCGCGTTGTTGGCGAGGTCGCGGCGATACAGGATGAAACGTGCCTTGCCGTCCGGCAGAGGCGTGCCGCTCGGTGGCTCGACCGGCGTCGATACCGAGATCCGCTTGTCCGGCACCCGCTCGGACAGCACGTGCAACTCGCTCAACGCATCATTGGCGCTGAGTGCATAGATTCCGTAGTCGCTCGGCACCGGGAACGGCGGCGGCTTCGCGGGTCCCGGCCGCGCAGCATTCGGGGCGATGGCCGGTTGCGGCACGCTGGGCGCAGCGCCGACCGCCAGGCTTGCAGTGGAATGATCGCGCAAGACCGGCAGGCTGTCGCGGAAATAGACCAGGCTTGCCGTCGCGCCGAACAGCAGCATGCCGATGCCGACGCTCGCGAGCATCCACACCCGGGAGCGCGGTCGCGCATCCGCCGATTGCACGCCGAAGCGGGAACCATCTGCCGACGGCAGGACATCTTCCGGCGCCGGGTTTATCGTCCCGGCCGGCCCGGTGAGCGCCGCCATCGGCCGCGATGAAGTCGGCGGCGCCAACCGGTCAAACTCCTCGCGACGCAGGGAAAATTGCTCGACCCCCTGGATCGCGGTTTCCAGCGCGGTATTGAGGCGTTCCTTTTCGTCGGCATCAGCCCAGGATGCGTCAAGCTGCATCCGCGCGCGGGCGAACTCGTAGATCGCCAGCCGCATCTGAGCAGGATCGTCCTTCACCGAATTGATCATGTGCTGCAGGCTGAGCGCGTACTCGATCTCCTGCGCATGCGGCGAAACCGTCCGGTCCTGATCGGTCTTGGAAAGCTCTGCGCTCATCACCTTGTCGGGTTTGAAAAACCTGGGGAATAAACCATGCATTCCGTCGAAAGACGACGTGTTTCCGCACGTCGCGGCGCGCCCGGCCGGCGTTGCGGCCGCCATCCGACAATTGCCGTCCGGAAGGACTGCAACCTGCGCTGCAGGTGAGGCAACCGCGCATCATCATCGGCCGCACATGCGCCTGCGGCGCTTCGAGGCCCGGCATCCGCTTGGCGTGGCCATCGATTACAGTCTATGGTCCGCCCGCCAAGCTCGTTGATTTGCCCGGCTCATTTCAAGGATCAGGATATGTCGCAGGTTGGAAGGTTCGCTATTGCCGCAATTGCCGTCGCCCTGGTCGGCATGTCGAGCGCCGAAGCGCGCGGGCGCTATCCCCTCACCCGCTGTGGCCCCGATCTCGGATATCTGTGCCGCATCCACGGCTATTTCGATCAACCTCCCTTCCATTACAACCTCGCCATCTACCCCGGCTGCATCAAGACGGTCGCGGTGGAGACGCCGAATGGCGTCCGGCGCGAGCGCGCCGTCGTCTGCGGCACGCCTGACCGCCCGATGGTGTGGGGCTGGTGGTGGTGACACGGGCGCCGGGCTTCGCCTGACGACTTGTCCGCCCGACCGAGCCTGCATTGGCGGTGCTCGGATCGTCCCGTTGTTGGCGGGACCTTGGTTTGCTCCCCTTGCCGCGGTCTTTATGAGATCGGACCACGTCTGGAATGTCGGGCCAAGGACCGCATTCCAGACGTCCTCGCCGCGCTCCCGAGCCGCTTTTCGGTGGCCGAAAGCGCCATCGTCCGATGACGATGCCCGGCATGCCTTCAGCTACCTGGGTAGTGATCGATCGGCATCTTAACCTTTCCTCGAACTACAATGGGGACGCCGCGACGAAGAAAGTAATGTTGCAAAGCCTGCAGGGCGATTGCCACGGCAGCCCATCCGGCGACACCCGTCCGTCTTTCAACCTAGTTTCAAATAATGATCATTGACCTTGCCAAGTCGAAGGACTTCACGCTTCCTCAACAGAACAGCATCGTCGTCATCGGGGCCGGTCCTGTCGGAATCTATCTGTCGTATCGCCTGATTTGCGCAGGCGCATCGGTCGTGCTGATCGAGGCCGGCGGCCGGATCGCCGATTCCGCGCGCAACGAGATCGCGACGACTCCGATCGGCCTGCCCTTTGCAGGCTACAGGCTGGGCCGCGCCTTCGGCCTCGGCGGCACCAGCGTGGTGTGGGGCGGCCAACTAGCCGAGTTCGAGGCGGCGGATTTCGCCTCATGGCCGCTTGCCTTCGACGACCTTTCTCCCTGGTACGCCAAGGCCTACGAGGACCTGTCGATCGATCCCGAGGACGTCGACACCTATCGCGCCCGGCTCGGCGGCGAGATGGCGAATGATCAGGTGGTCGAGCGCTTCTTTACCCACTGGCTCCCGCAGCAGAATTTCGCTCGCCTGTTCAGGAAGCAGGTGATCGAGGATGCCCGGACGCAGGTGCTGATCAATGGCACGGTCAACGGCATCGCCATCGAGGACGGCCGGGCAAGGTCCGTGAAGGTCAGGACCCCCGATGGACGCGACCTGAAAATACCGGGAAGCGAGTTCGTCTTCTGCAACGGAACGCTGGAGATCGTGCGCTTCTTCCTTTCCACCGCGAAGACCGGCGATGTGCCCTGGAAGCATAACGCGGCGATCGGCAAGCTCTATCAAGACCATCTCAGCGGCAAGGTCGCCACCGCCGAGATCATCGACGAGAAGAAATTCCGGAATTATTTCGAGAACGCCTTCACCCGCGGCACCGTGAAGCTGCAGTCGAAGCTCCGGCTCCGTCCCGAGCTCCGCAGGGACGGCGAACTCGGCGTCTGCGGCTTCTTCTATTTCAGGTCCGATATCCAGGAGCAGCTCGGGAACATCAAATGGCTGATCCGCTCGCTGCGGTCCGGCGCGCAGTCTTCCAGCCTCGCCTCGCTGCCGAAAGACCTCATGGCGCTCATTCGCATGCTCGCGCCGATCACTCTTCGCTTCGTGAAGGACCGGCGGGTCATGGCCTTCTTCGATCGCTCGCTGGATTTCATGGTGCAATGCGAGCAGCGCCCGATCGAACGCAGCCAGATCAGGCTGGGCTGTGGCGAGCATCCGGTCCCGGGACTGTTTCCGATCGACATCGACTGGCAGGTCGACGGCCAGGAGATCATGCAAGCCATCAGCGAGTTCGTCAGGCACGCCGATCAATATCTGACGCAGCGAGGATTGGCGCGCCTGGTGGTGGACCCTCGCGTTCCCTTGCGCGACACGAGCGTTCTCGGCACGATGGTGGACGTCTATCATCAGGCCGGCGGGATGTGCATGTCGGCATCACCCGAACACGGGGTGGTCGATCCCGAGTGCCGGGTGTGGGGCACCTCGAACCTCTATGTCGCAGGCGCTGCCGTATTCCCGTCGTCCGGCCACGCCAATACGACGTTCACGGCGCTGGCGCTGGCGGCACGGCTGGCCGCGACCATTCAATCACGGGACGAGCCGCATGTCTCGCGCCTGGAAACCGTGGCCGCCGAAACCTAGGACTTTACAGCTGCGATGATCGCCTGCATTGACTGCGGCTGCATGGCGCGCGGGAGAAGATGATGGAGTGGGTGCTGTTCGTTTCGCTGCAATGGATCGTGCTCGGCAGCCCGACCCAGCCCACCACCCAGGTCATCCAGTCGTTCCCCTCCGAGGAGCTCTGCAACAAGGCGGCCGAGGCGCTGCGCAACGAGATCAACACACCGCTCGGCAGCAATCAGCGCATCCAGACGCTCGGGCGCGTGGTCTGCCTCGAGCGCAAGGACAAGTAGCGACATCGAGGCGTGCTGTGCGATACCGGGCGGCAACGCCGCCGCCGAATCGAATCAATAAGGATCGGCCAGCGGCAGCGCGACCACGACCGGGCTCCGGTACATGTGACACTGGAAGAACGGTCCCCAATTGGCCGCCGGATAGATGTAGCTCATCGGCGACAGGCTGCTGCTGTGGCTGTAATCGTAGTGCAGCGCATAACCGCAATAGTGATGATGCCGGTGGGCGTAGGTTCTCGCCTGCGAGGGCCCGGACGCAAGCGCCGCAACCAAACCGACTGCCGCGGCAATCAATCCCATTCTCATACAGGCCTCCCAAAAACTGCGTCCAGCGTGCGCGGGCGCATTCTGACCATGCACGACCAAGAAGCAAGGCCGAAGATCACGTGGCGCACGGAGGCGTCACTGGCGCCGAGCCGTGCTTTTGAATTGGAGCGGGCTGGCATAGCCCACGCGGTGAGACGGAGTGTGTCCGTCGTCACAGTCACACCGGGGGTGTCGTCGTTGAACGTCCCAGGTCGACCGTTGGACATACCGACGGGCCGGATCATCATCGATCGGGCTGAGGGTCCGGGACATGGGCATGGACGTTGGAACCTGGTTGCGAGGGCTTCGGCTCAGCCACTATGAGCGGGCGTTTCGCGACAACGAAATCGAGGCGGATATCCTGCCTGACCTGACGGAGTCCGATCTCGAGAAGCTCGGCCTGCCACTCGGGCCCCGCAAGCGCCTGCTCCGCGCGATTGCCAATCTCGCGGACCCGCCCAGGGGATTGAACGCGCCCGCGTCCACAGGCGCTGACGCCGCCGAGCGTCGGCATCTCACCGTCATGTTCTGCGATCTCGCGGACTCGACGGCGATGTCGGCCCGGCTGGACCCCGAGGACATGCATCAGGTGATCCGCGCCTATCAGGACGCCTGCTCTGGCGTGGTCGCGCGTTACGAAGGCTTCGTCGCCAAGTTCATGGGCGACGGCATCCTGGTCTATTTCGGTTTCCCCCAGGCCCATGAGGACGACGCAGAACGAGCCGTCAGAGCCGGCCTGGAGATCGTGCACACCGTCAGCGGCCTTGCGACCACGCCCGGCGAGCGGCTCGAGGCCCGCATCGGCATCGCCACGGGTCTCGTGGTCGTCGGCGACCTGATCGGACACGGCGCAGCACAGGAACAGGCCGTGGTGGGCGACACGCCCAATCTCGCGGCGAGGCTGCAAGCACTGGCGAAGCCCGGCGGCATCGTGATCGCGGCGGCGACCCGTCGGCTGCTCGACGATCGCTTCGCGTTGCGCGACCTCGGCTGCCACACGATCAAGGGCTTTGCCGAGCCGGTCGAAGCCTGGGCGGCGGAAAGCGTGACCGCGAAGATCCGCTTCCAGGCCGCGCATGCGGCGCACCTGATGAGCTTCGTCGGTCGCGAGGCCGAGAGCGCGGAATTGCGGCGATGCCAGCGCCTGGCCTGGGGCGGCGACGGCCAGACCGTGCTGATCTCGGGCGAAGCCGGCATCGGCAAGTCGCGTTTCTGCGCCTGGCTCGCCCAGGAGATCGCCGACCCGCCGCATGTCCGGATGCACTATCAGTGCTCGGCATATCATCGCGACAGTGCGCTCTATCCGCTCGTGCAGCAATTGGAGCGGACGGCCGGGATCACGCCGCAGCAAGCGCCCGAGATCAAGCTCGACAGGCTGGAAACAATGCTCGGCCTGGCGGCCTCCAGAACCAAGGAGATTGCGCCGCTGGTCGCTTCACTCCTGTCGATCCCGGCCGAGACCCGCTATCCGCCACTCGGCCTGTCGCCGGCCCAGCAACGCCGCCAGACCTTCGCGGCGCTGCTCGACCAGATCGAAGGGCTGGCGCGGCAGAAGCCGGTGCTCATGCTGTACGAGGACGCGCACTGGGCAGATGCGACCTCGCTCGAGCTGCTCGACCACGTGATCGAACGGATCCGACGCCTGCCGGTCCTGTTGCTGATCACTCACAGGCCCGAATTCGATCCGCCCTGGAAGGGCCGTCCGTCCGTTACAGGCCTGACCCTGACCCGGCTGGACCTTGGCGAAGCTGAGCTGCTGGTCGAACGGCTGACGGGAGGGTGCATTCTTCCGGAGGAGGTCACGGCGCAGATCATCGCGAAGACCGATGGCGTGCCGCTGTTTATCGAGGAGCAGACCAAGAACGTGCTGGAATCGGGCCTGCTGGTTGCGGACGGCGAGCGCTATCGGCTCGACGGGCCGCTGCCGCCGCTCGCCATTCCGCTGACGCTGCAGGATTCGCTGATGGCGCGGCTGGATCGCCTTGCCGGCGCCAAGGAAGTCGCGCAGATCGGCGCGGCCATTGGCCGGGAATTCAGCTACGGCCTGCTCAACGCCGTGGTCGGCCGCGACGAAGCGTCGTTGCGGGACGCGCTGACGCAATTGCAGGACGCCGAGCTCGTGTTCCGCACCGGCGAGCCGCCCGAGGCCTGCTATCGCTTCAAACATGCGCTGGTGCAGGAAACTGCCTATGAAAGCCTGCTCAAGAGCCGCCGGCAGATTCTGCATCGGCACATTGCATCCATCCTGTGCGAGCGGTTCGCTGCGATCGCGGAGGCCGAGCCGGAAACGCTGGCCCATCATTTCACCCAGGCCGGCCTGACCTCTCAGGCGATCGATCATTGGGGCAAGGCGGGCGACCTCGCACTGCGCCGCTCGGCCTTTCCTGAGGCGATCGCGCATCTGCGCAAGGCGATCGAGATGATGGAGACCTCACCGCAGGAGACGGCCGCGCCGGCGGCAAGACGCGTCCAGTTGCAGGTGGCGCTGGGCAACGCCTTCAATCACTCGCGCGGTTATCATTCTCCGGAGAGCAAGGTGGCCTTCGGCCGCGCCCGCGAGCTGATCGCCGATGTCGGCGACCCCGGCGAACGCTTCGCGACCTATTATGGCATCTGGAGCGGTGCGTCGGTGAGAAACGCGGCGGACGAGATGCGCGAGATCGCCGACGCGATGCTGGCCGAGGTGGTCGAACGTCCGGCTTCGAGCGAAGCCTGCATCGCCCATCGCATTGCCGGCGTGAGCTCGTGGTTCATGGACGGCGATTTCTTCACCGCGTGCGACCATCTCGAACGGGCCGCCGGCCTGCACGAGCCGGCGCGTGACCGGGAGCTGGCCTTCAGCTTCGGCCAGGATATCGGCGTGTCTGCCAAGGCGCATCTCGCCATCGCGCTCTGGCTCGCGGGCGAGCATGCGCGGGCGCGCGCCGTGGCCGACGAAGCCTTGGCGGAGGCCCATCAGAGCGGCCATCCTCCGACCATCGTTTATGCGGCGTTCTACCGGGCCTGGTACGAGGCGATCCGGCTCGACGCGCCGAGCACTCAGCGGCACATGGATGCCGCGCTCGCTCTGGCGCAGGAGCACGGGCTCAGCTTCTGGTCGTTCTATGGCGCGGTGTTCCAATGCTGGGCGACATTCGTGCAGGACCAGAGCCGCAGCAATCTCGAAGCGATGCGTCGCGCGCTCGCCGCCTCGGAGGAGCAGGGCCTGCGATCAGGTGCCGTTCATTTGCGGATCCTGCTCGCCAGTGCCGAATTGTCGGCCGGCGAAATCGGCGACGCGCTGGCGACGGTGGAGCTTGCGATCTCGATGGCGGAGCAGTCCGGCCAGCACGGGTTCCTGGCCGAGGCACAACGCGTGCGCGGCACGATCCTGGCGAAGCGCAATCCCGATGATCGCTCGCCCGCCGAGCAGGCCTTGCTTGCGGCGATCAACCTCGCGCGGACCCAGGAGGCGCGAAGCTTCGAGCTGCGCGCCGCGCTCGACCTCTCGGCAATCTACCGAGGCAGCGGGCGCCATGACGAAGCCCGTGCCCTGCTCGCCGACATCGCGGACTTTCCCGCCGTCAGCGAAGCTCGGCTGACACCGTCGGACGTTTCACCTTAGGCGCGGCGGTTCAGAGATCCTCCTCATTCCTGGCGGCCGAGCACGGTTTCAAGCGTTTTCCTGCGATCAGCCAATTTCTCCGGCTCCGGCGAGCGGCCAGGTACCGGAAACTGCAGTGGCACGGTGCTCACGGTCTCTTCGTCCGGATCGATACGTCCGAGCAATTCCACCTCGGCCTTTGCCCGCAGGCGGTTCTCGCGCTTTGCCTTCATCTCGCGCCAGAGCGCTTGCATCCGCTCCACCTCGGCCATTTCGGCTGCGGGAAGCTCCGGGAAGTGCTGGGCGCGATCCTCCGCCTGCCACCGTTGAACGAGTTGATCGGCCCTCGTCTTCAGGACAGCAACGCCGCGCAGCGTCACGGAGCGCACCACCGTGAACACGAGCGCGGCCGCGATGATGGCGGCAACGATCCATCCGAGATCGGCAAAAATAAAGGAATAATCGGACCGAACGGGGGCCGCCGCCAACTCGGGCGTGGCCTGGAGTGTCTGCAGGGATATTTGCATGGCGGGTATCGACGGCTGAGTTGGAGCTTGTTGAGCGAGGGCTTGCAGGTTGGTGTCAATGTGAATCGTAGCGCACTTGTTCCCCGCCCAACTCGGGTTGGTCCCCCCATGCACCAGGCAAGGCGCGGTCCGGAGTGGGGCGCAGGTGTTGCCGGCCCAATCGGTGTTGATGCCGCCGCGCGGCGTGCATGACGGCGGCCCGGTCGATGTCGCCGTCACAGCCTGAGGCTTGGCCCCGACAACGGCATCCGGGCGATGGAGGGATGGCCGGTCATGGGGCAATGGTCGTGCATCACCCCAGTGATCCTGGGGTGTCGGGACAGGTACATGCCTTTTCATTGTCGCAGCCTCGGCACACGCCACAGTCATCGGCGTGCCAGGAGGCTGGCGAACAGACACACGGTCGGCTGCAACTGCAGCAACGACATAACGCCTGAACTGACGCAGCTTCGCGGCCCAGGGCCGATCCGCGGCGAGCATTGTACATCGTCAGGCCCAGCCAGACTGACGTTTTGCTCTGCGCCAGCCGACCCCGCTGAACCTAGCTCGTCAGCCATACTGACATTGTAATTGTTGATCGTAAACTCCCGTGATGTCGGATCGGTTCATCATCGAGAGGATGTGAGATTGGCCCGGCACTTGCACCGATTGTGATCAGGGAATGTCCGACAATTCGCGCGGCCTGGCGGACGCCCGCGACGAATTCGTTCGGCCCCAGAACGCGCTGCCCGCTCTCGCACGTTGTCGTTGTGGGTGCGATCCGGCAGCATGTCGCCATGAGACCGAGCTTTGCGGGGGGACGGCCCGGGCGCTCAGACCTGGAACGCCCATTGCTCCGCGATCAGCCGGTAACCGGTGCCATCCTTGGTCAGGTAGGCGAAGCCCGGGAAATGCAGATGCATGCCGCCGACCAGAAGATCGTCGGCGATCACCATGTCGAAGGTGCGAAGACGCCGCTTGGCCGCCGCTTCGGGATCGGTGTCGAACTCCATCATCGCGTCGGGCATGGCGACCTGCACCTCGGGCACATGCACGGTGTCGCCCCAGATCATCATCGATTGGCGACCTGATGAAATGACGAAAGCGGTGTGGCCCGGCGTGTGGCCGGGGATCGGGATCGCGGTGACGCCAGGCAGCACCTCGCCATCCCGGAAGGTGCGGACGCGATCGGCGGCCATATAGGGCTTGAGCTGCGCGCGACCGGCCTCGAAATAGCGCCTGCGGGGGCGCTCGGCCGCCTTGGCCATCAGCTCATCGTTGAACCAATGATCGATCTCGTTCTCGTGGACGATGACCTCGGCGTTCGGAAACAGAAGCCGGCCGGTCGCAACCTCCGTCAATCCATTGGAATGATCGGGATGGACATGGGTCAGCAGCACGCCCGCGACCTCGGCCGGGTCGATGCCGGCCGCGGCGAGATTGGCCGGCAACCAGCCGCAGGTCGGGCCCATGATGTCGGCCGAGCCGCAGTCGACCAGGTAGACGCGGCCGCCGAAGCGCAGCGCGAATGCGTTCACCGAGATGCGGGGCGGCGCGATGCGATGCTCGCGGGCGAACAGCTCCTTGGCCCGCTCTTCCGGCACGTTACGAAAAATCCCGTAGCCGAGATCGACATAACCGTCGCTCAGGCCGGTGACGATGATTTCACCGATCCTGCGGTGATAGACGCCGGGAATCTGCGCCGTCGGGAGACTGCTCATTGCACTTTCCCTCCCCTCACGCGTCGGCCCGGTCCGCGGTCACCCGCAGCTCGCGGAGCGAGCCGAGTTCCTCGATGTCCCAGAGCTGTGCGAACAGAGAGGCGGCATGGCTGCGACTGAGCACGCGCGTCGCGCAGTCCGTGAATTTGTCCTGCAGCTCTTCGCGAGAAAGCGGCTGCTGCCAGCTTCCCTTGGGATGGATGACGGGCTCGTGCCGCAGCACCTCGCCGGAGGCGAGCACGACGCTGACCTGGTCGGTGGGCGCAAACGGCTCCTTGCCGTCCATCACATCATCCGTCGTGGTGCAGCGGACTTTCGCGAACGTCGCGCTGACCTCCGGCCGCAAGACGAATTCATCGGTCAATTCGCCGAGCCCGACGCGGCCGGCGATCAGCGCCGATGCCATCGCGAATTCCATGCTGAACTTCGCTTCCAGCCCGGTCTTCGGGTTCGCGTTGCGCAGCATCAGCTTCTGCATCGCGCCGGTGTTGACGCGGATTTCCTCGACGTCATCGGGCCTCAGCTTGTGGACGCCGACCAGGTCCAGCATGGCGTCGATCGAGCGATGGGTGGCGTAGCAGGTCGGATAGCGCTTCACATTGACGCCGATCTCGGACAGCCGCCAGTGGGTGCCGATGTCGATCACCGCGTCATCGAGCCGCGGCGCGCCGGAGGGCGAGTGCGCGCGCAGGAAGCCGGTGCGATGCTCCAGCACGTCGAGCGAGGCGGTGAAGCCCTGCGCGGCGAGCCGCGCCGCCAGCACGCCGGATTGCGCGGTGCGGCCGGCATGCAGCGATTTCGTCATGGTGCCGAAATTGGCGACCAGACCGGAGGCGAGCGAGGCCGAGATCGCAATCGCATGCGCGCTCTTCTCCGGATCGAGCCTGCGCAGCCGTGCGCAGGCGGCGGCGGAGGCAAGCGCGCCCATCACCGCGGTCGGATGGAAGCCGCGCTCATGCAGATGCCCGGGCTCCAGGGCCGCGACCTGCGCCCAGACTTCGTAACCGGCCGCATAGGCGGCGACCGCGTCGCTTCCGCTCCTATCCAGCGACCAGCCTTCGGCGAGGATCGCCGGCACCAGGACCGCGCTCGGATGGCCCGCGAGCGCGACGTCGTCATAGTCGAGCACATGCGCGGCGACGCCGTTGACCAGCGCCGCGTCCGAGGCCACGAGGTTGCGGCCAGAGGGAATTTCCGGCACGCCGTCGTTCTGGGTCGAGGCGCTCAGCATTGCCGCGACGATCCGCACCGGCTGCTCGGCGGCGCCTGCGATCATGACGCCGACGCAATCGATGATGCCGACGCGGGCCGCCTCCTTGCAGCGATCGGGCAGATCGGCAGGTTTGAGACGGGCGACGAAGTCGGCGGTCTGGCGGGTGAGATCGAGCATGGGCGTTTCCTCTGGTCTTGTTTTCTTTGCCGCTCATTTCGTATCACGGCGAGCCCGATCATGCTCCCATCGTTTACGCCGCTCTGGCATGGCGATAGGTCTTGGGCAGGCCGGCGCGCGCGATCGCACCGGAGAAGCGCTCGCCCGGCAACCAGCTCTCGACCTCGCGCCGCAACGCGATCAGCCTGTCGAGATCGACGCCGGTGTCGAAGCCGAGCTGCTCGAGCAGGAATACGGTGTCCTCGGTGTCGATGTTGCCGGTCGCGCCGGGTGCGAACGGGCAGCCGCCGAGTCCTGCGAGCGAGGCATCGAAGGTGCGCACGCCGGTCTCCAATGCAGCGGTGACGTTGGCGAGCCCCAGGCCGCGCGTGTCATGGAAATGGCAGGAGACCCGCACCCGGCCGACCGCCGCGATTACCGCCTTCAGCAGCCGGCGCACCTGGCCGGGATCGCCATAGCCGACGGTGTCGGCGACGATGATCTCGTCGGCCCCCATGTCGACCAGCCGTCTTGCGATCTCGACCACCCGCCCCTCGTCCACTGCGCCCGAAATGGTGCAGCCGAAGGCGGTGGCAATCCCGCTCGCCAGCGCAATCCGCGGGCCGGAACGCTGGTCGCGCAACGCGGCGATGCGGCCGAAATCGACGAGCGACTCCTCGGTGCCGCGGCGGACATTGGCGAGGTTGTGCGCCTCGCTCGCCGACAGCACGTAGTTGACCTGCGGCAGGCCGAGCGCGAAGGCGCGTTCGGCGCCCTTGAGGTTCGGCACCAGGACCGATGGCCTGAAGCCGCCGATGGTGAGCGCGCCGCGCGCGACTTCCTCGGCATCGGCGAACTGCGCGATCACCTTGGGCGGCACGAACGAGGTGACCTCGATCTCGCCGATCCCCGCCGCCGCTGCGCCTCTGCACCAGGCGAGCTTGCGCTCGGTGGTGAGCATGGTCTTGACCATCTGGATCCCGTCGCGGGGACCGACCTCGCGGACGTGCGCTGTTTCCGACATCTGGCGCTTCTCTCATTTCCCTTGAAAATTCGGCTTGCGGCCCTCGTTGAAGGCAAGCACGCCCTCGCGGCGGTCCGCGGTCGAGATCAGCCGGTTGTAGGCCTCGATCTCGAAGGCGAGCCCATCGGCGAGCGACATCTGCAAGCCCCGGCCGATCGCCTGCTTGGCCTGGCGCACCGAGATCGGACCGTTGGCCGCGATCCGGTCGGCAATCGCGAGGGTCGCCTTCAGCAATTCGTCCGGCGGCACCACCCAGTTGACGAGGCCCCAGCGTTCGGCCTCCTCGGCCGAGAACGGCAGGCCGGACAGGATCAATTCCTTGGCGCGCCGCTCGCCGATCGCGCGCGGCAGGTTCTGCGTGCCGCCGGCGCCGGGCATGATGCCGAGCGTCACTTCGGTGAGCGCAAAGCGCGCCTCGGTCGAGGCGTAGACGAAATCGCAGGCAGCGGCGATCTCGCAGCCGCCGCCATAGGCCGCGCCGTTGACGGCGGCGATCACTGGCAGCGGACAGGCGAGGATCGCGCGCAGCATGCGCTCGAACACGAGATGCTGCGCCTGCCATTGCTCGTCGGTCATGCCGTTGCGCTGCTTGAGATCGCCGCCGGCGCAGAACGCCCTGCCCTGCCCGGTCAGGATGACGACGCGGAGGCTATCGAGATCGACCGAAAAGTCCTCGAACAGCGCCATGAGGTCGAGCCCCAACTGCGTGTTCATCGCATTCGCCGCCTCGGGGCGATTCAGCGTGACCAGCAGGATGCCGTTGTCGCGGCGGGAGAGAGTGAGGGTGGAGAAGGTGGGGGGCATTGTAGCGTCTCTCTACGTTGTCAGGTCCAGTTGGCGGTCCGACCTCTTGAACCATTCCTTAGGCAAGCGCTTCCATT
>NZ_JAFAVV010000720.1 GCF_019242285.1 Bradyrhizobium sp. | reverse complement strand
GCTTCCGGAAGCAGGCCGTTGGCGGCGAGGATGACGCCTCGGTCATTGTGCGCCTCGACCCAGTCGGGCCTGAGCGCCACCGCACGGCCGATCAGCGCTGCGGCGTCGTTTCGCCGGAGCTGATGAGCGATCACGCCGGCCAGATGGAATGCGCGCGCGTCGTTCGGCGCCGCGTCGCAGGCCGACCGGCACAGCGTCTCGGCTTCCGCGAGCCGCCCGGCGCGATGATGGGCGATCGCCGCCGTCAGCACTCGCTCGCTATCGGGCGCGGAGCTCATGGGCAGGACAACCAGCCGACTTCAGTCGCAGGACCGGTAATACCCCTGGCCAAGGTCGATCTCGCACGGCTTGCCGTAGACCCAGACCGGTTGATCGCAGGGCAACGCCCGTGTCGCTCGGTCGCGCGTCATGCAGGCGATGTTCCAGGCCGGGTGCTGCACGAGCCTTCCGCCGAATGATTCGGGTGGCGGCGCTGCTCGGACAATGGCGGCCCGCAGGTGGTGATGCCTCGGTCCGTGATGGGGTCTTGCGGATGCCGTCCCGGCGGCGAGCGCCAGCAGCCCAGGGGGTAGAAGGATCGCGCGCATCAGCATGGTAATTGGTCCTTTCATTCATGGCGCTGCTTCGAAGCTCGCGCTCAGACATTCCCGACCGCAAATGCGGCAGGCTTTTCTCCGGCCAGCCACCGCTGCCACATCCGCTCATAGGCGGCCTCGATGGCCGCCGTCGAGCTTGCCAGATCGAACGGCGAATTCCCATCGCGGGCCCGCTCGATTCTCTGCCGCAGCGCCACCAGTTGGTCCGGCGCACGGATAAACTCCAGCACCTTCCGCTCATAGTCCTCGAGCGAGGTCGTCACAAGCTCCCGCATCCCGATCGCCGTCAGAAGGCTGCCGGCGACGCGGCCGGCAAAGGTCTCGCCGGCGCAGGTCAGAATCGGCAGCCCGCCCCGCAGCGCGTCGCTGGCCGTGGTGTGGGCGTTGCAGGGCAGCGTGTCGAGAAACAGATCGGCATGCCGGTGACGTTCAAGATGCGCATCCAGCGGCAGTCGCGGCGCGAAGATCAGGCGCGCGGGATCGACGCCGCGCCGCCCCGCCTCGACGCGCAGATGACGCTCGGCCAGCTCGTTGGCGGCGAGCAGCCACAGCACGCTGCCGGGCGCGGCGTGTAACAGCCGCATCCAGACGTCGAACAGCGGCGGCGAGAGCTTGTAGCTGTTATTGAAGCAGCAGAACACGAGGCCTTGCTCCGGCAGCCCGCAATCGCTACGCCGCGTCGGCGGTGCCGACAGCTCCCGCGGGCGGTCGTTGACTTGATAGCAATTTGGAAGATGGACGAGCCGCTCGGAAAAGAATGCCTGCTCATGCTCGGGAAGCACGAAACGGTCGACCATGATGTAGTCGATGAAGTCCGCGCCCATGGTGGCGGGAAATCCGAGATAGCTGACCTGGACGGGCGCCGGCCGATGCGCCGCAACGGCGGGACGGGCGCCGTGGGTATGTCCTTTCAGATCGATCAAGATGTCGATCTCGTCCGCATGAATCCGGCGCGCGGCATCCCGATGCGCGAGCGCGGCGACATCGACGAAACGATCGAAGGCATTCTCGAGCCGCGCTCGCATCGCGCTGCCGTCGTCGGGGCCATAACTATAAGCATAGATCTCAAAGCGGTGCCGGTCGTGGCCTTCAAACAGGCCGGCCACCAATTGCGATGTCGCGTGCTGGTGGAGATCGCCCGACAGATAGCCGAGGCGAATCCGTCGGTCGCTCTTCCTCCTGCGATGCTCGAAAGCCGTGCCTTGTGCCTGGAACGGTCGACTCCACTGTTCCGCGCAGCGCAGCTGGTCGGCCGCCGTCGCCTTGGTGAAGAACAGATAAAACGGCGGGACACGCCGCCCGCTTCGCGCCAGCGCCAGCAGCCGCTGCTGGTCTGCGTCGAATTCGTCCCAGTCACAGGCCAGAGCGCGGTGATAGGCGAGCTGGCTGAACGCATCGGCATCGCCCGGCCGGAGCTCAAGCCCCCGGCGCCAGGCGGCGAGCGCCGGCGCGAGGCCGCCGAGTTCGCGCCAGGCATTTCCGAGATTATAACACGCCTCCGGAAACTCCGGCCGAGCCGCAAGCGCCTGCTCGAAGGCCGCCCTCGCCTCCTCTGCCCTGCCTTCGGCGAGGAGCGCCGTGCCCATATTGTTGTAGAGGTCGGCATGCATCGGCCCTGGCCTCAATCGCGGGCGATAGAGCTCGACCGCCTCGCGCGGGCGGCCCTGCTCTTGCAGCAGGATGCCGGCATTATTGACCGCATCCACGTCATCCGGTTGCAGCTCGATGGCGCGTTCGCAGGAAGCAAGCGCCTCCTCGAGCCTGCCCTGCTCCCGCAGCACGGCACTCAGATGGCTGTGCGCGGCGGCGATCCTTGGGTCGAGCGTGATGACCCGCCGATAGGCCGCCTCTGCTGCGTCCAAATCGCGCAACTGATGCTGCACCACGCCGAGATTGAACCAGGCCTCCGGATAGGCAGGCTGTGCCGACGTCGCGTTCCGATAGGCCGCGGCGGCTTCGGCCGGCCTGCCTTGCATCTGCAGCACCACCCCGACATTGTTGTGGGCTTCCGCATAGTCGGGTCTGAGGGCAAGCGCGGCCAGGAAGCATTGCGCGGCGTCCGGAAGCCGGCCCTGCCCCTTCAACGCATTTCCGAGCGCGAGATGGGCTTGCGCCGGTTTCGGATCGAGCTTGACGGCCTGGCGATGGGCCGCGACCGCCTCGGACCATCGGCCCTGCTGCTGCAGCACCAATCCCAAATGAGTGTGCCCCACCGAATTGGCGGGTTCGAACTCGATCTCGCGGCGAAACAATGTTTCGGCGCGGATGAGATCGCCCTGCTGGACGGCGATGATGCCGAGATTGCCGCAGGCGGCTGCGTGGCTGGGATCCACGCGCAGCAGCTCCTGGTACAACGCCTTGGCATCCTCGACCGCGCCCTTGCGCTGCGCGTCGATCGCGCGCACGAACAATTGCTGCGTGGCCGTGTTCATCGGAGCCGTGCCGCTCACCCTGCAGGCCGTTGTCTCACGGCACCCGATAGTTGGTGTATTGGATATCGAAATGGGTCGCGCCGTACAGCTTGACATAAACGATCGGGCCGTCGAGGCGAACCTCCTCCATCGAGCGCGGCCCCTTGAAGATGGTCGCATATTTCTCGTAGCCGGGCGCGTAGATCACGGCCGTGCCGGTCGGCGGCGTCACGCTGACGATCATGGTCAACGAGAGCGCGTTGTCCGGAACATATTGGCTGACGTTCACCTTGATCGGCTCGGGCTCGACCGCCGGCGCTTCCGACGGTGTTTCGGCCTGCGCCATCTGGAGGTACGCCGGAGGCGGCAGTTCCATCATTGGTTCTCGCTCCCTTGTTGCGCCGCGTGCGCACCGGCGTCGGTCATCCCAAATTCGGTCGGGGCGCTCCGTTCTCGCATCGAAACGAAAGAGGAGACGGGCGGCGCGTCTGCGGGCCTCCTCCATTCATGACATCGCCAGCTCAGAAATCGAAGGTCAGACCGGTCGTGGCGCCCCTGATCGTTGCACCGCCGATCGTGTCGTTGGCGGCATCGCGGCTGCAGACCTGGTAGCCGTGACCGCTGGCACCCAGGCAGTAATGCGCGCCTGGCCCCTGGGTGAGCTCGGTCGCGACGACGTACCAGCTGGCCCACTGGTTGAAGCGGTAGCGCGCTCCGATCGCGTAAAGATTGGCAGAATCATCGAACAGGTTGCCCTGCAAGGTCGCCTGACCCGCCGTCTGCGGATCGTTGAAGCTCAACATCGCGGGATTGCCGGGCGTCCGGAAGGCGTGCGCATACGACGCACTCAAGGCCCATTTGCCGACATACTGGGTCGCACTGACGAAAACGCCGTCGCGCGAACGTTCGTTGAAAATCTCTTCCATCGGCGTCACCTCGCGCCGCATCCATTCGTAGTAGGTGTACAGTTGCACGTCGCCGATGCCGTCGTTGAAACGGTAGCCACCGCCGACCTTCGCCGCCCATTCATTGTGGACGCCGGTCAGGACCGGGGAACCGTCGGCCAGAGTAACCGGCGCGATCTGGCCGGGCTCGAGGCCGTCGTCACCATGGCGGTTGACCTGCTCGTGTAGCTCGTAGGCGGCGATCGCGGTGAACGGGCCATTCTTGTAGGTCAGCGCGGCGCTGTAGGCATTCCCGTACGAACCGTCGGTACAGCCATTGCCACCGATGTTGCCGCCGATCGCTCCGCCGGTACCGGGGAAATTGCTGCCGCTGCCACGGGTCGAGGCGCCGTTGCACTGGAAATAATCGCCGTAGGAATAGTCGCTGTTGTCCTGCGCGTAGTTCTGGCCCGGCGAGATCAGGGCGCTGAACTGGAAGCCGCTGACGATTGGCGATTCATACCAGATCGCATGGTTCATGCGCCAATCGAACTCGGCGCGATTGTCACCGCCGGTGTTGCCCATGAGCGCATTGTAGTCACCCAGCGTGTTGGCGAAGGGATCGAACGCCGCGGTCGCCTTCTTGTAGGGCGTGTCCGATTTGCCGGCCTTGACCGAGCCCCAGGGGCCTTCGAGGCCGACAAAGGTGTCGCGCGTGCCGAGGGCGGCGCGCTCGGTCGCCGCTGCCGCCGCATCGATCTGCGCCTCCATCTGCGCCACGATCGACCAGCCATCCCAGCCATAGGGCGCGAGATTGTGCCGCGCGCGCACGCCGAAATAGGAAGAATTGCTGGCAATGCCGAACTTCGTGCCCTGGTCGAACACCGAGGGATTGAAGATATCGCCCGACAGATCGAAGTGCCCGTAGAGCGTCACCACGGTGTTGTCGACGATCGGCCCGAAGGCGCTCGCCTTGACCGGCATTCCCGGAACGGGCGGCGGCGCAGCTGGCGCCGGCGAGGTCGCGACCCCTGCGTGAAGGACTGGATTGCCCTTGGGCGGCTCGGCCGCGGGCCCTGCAACGGCACCCGGCGTTGCCGGCCCCGATTTGGTGGACTGCATTGCCTTGATCTTCTGCTTCAGCTCGGCGTTCTCGCGCTCGATCTTGTCGAGCCGCGCCATCACGTCGTCGAGTGTCGCTGATCGTGCCGTCCCGCCCCCAAACGCCAACAGGCAAAGTGCGGCGCAGGCCGTACCGGATAGAAGCTCGGTCTTCATGTTCTCCCCCGTCGTGAACTGGTTCAACTCCCAGGCGAACGACGGTACGTTATTTTGTATACCAACTAAATGGCGCCGCCGCGAAGTTGATGGAATCTTGGTAATCTGTCGCAAAAAATGCACACATGCATTGCACCACGTAATATTGCTGCGCAAGAGAGATATAATACGGATAGAAATTACTGCCGAATCATGCTGTTGCCGCTATGCAGCGGCTAAAATGCCCAGATAACGACCGAGCACAGAAAGCAATTTAAAATTGAAACGGCGTCGTGGCATAATGGACACATATGCGTCCTATTCGAGCCAGGGCTTCTGACCGCGTTGGATGCGGCCGGCGATTTCGGCTTGGAACGCCGGCGGGCCGAAGGCGAACCAATCCTCGCCGATCTGATAGATCAGCGGCCGCTGGTTCGCGGCGCTGAACTGCATCAACCACTCCAGCGCCTTCGGTTTCGGGCGCGCGCCGGCGGCGACGGCCACATCAACCGGCAGGCCATGCCAGAGGAAATTGGCAGCGAGCAGGATCAAGTCAGCCCTGTCCGGCCGCATCCAATCGGGCAGCGGACTTGAACTGACGAGCCATCCGCAAACGAATTTCCGGCACGGATGCTCGGGGCGCTCCGAATAGACGGCGCAGCCAGCATCGCTGCGGAAGGGACAAGGCTTGTGCGGCCGCACCTCGTGGCCGCCCACCTCGATCTGCAGCCACCCGTCGCAGCAGGCGGTGCAATCGCCGCAGTTTCTCTGTCTGCCGCCATCCATTCAACGCGTTCGCACTCTGATCAATGGGATATTACGGATAGCATATGTCCGGCACTCCTAGCGATGGCAAGTCCCTCCTGCACACCGAATCTAGAACCGTACTGGTTCAGGATGCATCCGGTCAAACTGGGCGATCGTATAGTTCATCGCTCGGCGCGGCAATTTCACCACTCGCGCCCACCGGATAGTGTCCGCCTGGATGCGGCCTCCGCTCCAAGACCAGCCCGATGCCGCATTGAACCGGGAATGCCCATGCGAAATGCAGCATGTTCAACGCGCCGTTGGCTCGGCCTGCGAGTTCCGGCGGAAAGTATTCGGCGGCGATCGCAAAGCTGAGAACGACGCCCGCTCCGACCAGCGAACCGACGGACCATGGCAGAATTGCCGGCAGCGGTACTTGAAGAACCAACATGGACTCGGCCGCGATCAGCGCCAGCCCGACGACCGCCAGCATCCGCTCAGTCCGAACGCCTCTTCGGCGGAGGCGATCGGCAACGAGGCCCGGGAGCCAAGCCCCCACGCTAAGGGACATTGCCATCACGAACAGATTAGTGATGCTGGCGCACACGGCTAGCGACCTCAGCCCGGGGGACCTGGCTTCCTCTCGCAAGAGGTCGATCGTCTGCCTTCGGGCTTGCAACATCGTTCCGTTACAGACGTCTAGAAGAATGCTTCGCGCGAGGATACGCTTGAGTTGCTTGTCCCGATCAACCGGCGAGAGAGACAACGCGAGGAAGCAATGATGGTCGAAGAGGAGCATAACCAAAAGGCCGTGATTTCACGACGAACACTGGTCCAGGGGCTGGGAGTGTGTGCCGGCGCAACGTTTGCGGCGATGGGCGGCGCGTTGGCGCAAGGGAGCAATGAGGCAGTACCGCCGACAACAGTCACTAACCCGCCACGCGATTTCAGTTCGCGCGGCGCCCCGACCACCTATTTCTGGGATCCCGACATCATTGCAGTTGATCCGTCGTTCAACGACCTCGCTCAACCCAACACCGCCATCCATCGCCTGTATACTGGCCTGTCGTGGGCCGAAGGACCGGCATGGAGCGCGCAAGGTCGTTATCTCATGTGGAGCGATATTCCAAACAATCGGCAGATGAGATGGTTGGAAGATGACGGTCGTGTCAGCGTCTTCCGATCGCCCTCCAACTACAGCAACGGCAATACGTTCGACTTTCAGGGCCGGCAGCTCTCGTGCGAGCATCTTACCCGCCGGGTGGTACGATACGAGCACGACGGCACTGCAACTGTGCTTGCCGATTCCTACAATGGAAAGAGGTTGAACTCACCGAATGACGTTGCCGCGCACCCAGACGGCAGTTATTGGTTTACCGATCCGCCCTATGGCGGCCAACTTTATGAGGGCGAACCGGACGTCGCGGGAGGCCCCAGCAATGCCGCTGGCAAGCTCAATCCCCGAATTGGAGAGCCGGCCGGGTTCGTGCCGGGCAAACGCGAGTTGCCGACCAATTGCTATCGGGTCGATCCTTCCGGCCGCATCGACCTGGTGGTCAGCGAGGATCAACTGCCCGACCCCAATGGCCTCGCATTCTCGCCAGATTACAAGAAGCTTTACGTTATCAGCACCGGCAAAGGGCCCGGCGACACCGGCCCGGGCGGCAAGAGCGACATGTACGTGTTCGACGTAGGTGCCGACAATAAGCTGACTAATCAGAAGCGATTCAGCGACTTCATGGTTGACGGCGTGAAGTGCGGACCGGACGGTGTGCGCTGCGATGTCGGGGGCAATGTTTGGTGTTCGAGCAATGCCGGACGCCATGTGGGCTATAGCGGCGTGACGGTGTGGACGCCATCAGGCCAGCTCATCGGCCGCATCCGCCTGCCTGAGGTGTGCGCCAACATATGCTTCGGCGGCCCCAAGCGAAATCGCCTGTTCATGGCAGCGAGCCAGTCGCTCTACGCTGTCTACACGGCTACCCAGGGAGCAGGACCCGGCTAGCTCAACAGACTCATCGTACCCGCCGAACAGAGGACGAAGCGCAAGCTAAAGTTACGGATGAGCATTGCCACTGGTAGAAGAGAAGCCCCGTCGCCATGGTCGATGACGGGGCTTAAGAGGTCGAGGCGGCAGGAGACTGAGTCCAACTGGAGGGAAGAGTCGCCCAAACCGCCATCATAACTTGTCGGTGCCGGGCTCCTTCTTAGGCCTAGGAGACAGTCGCGGCCGACCCGGGGCGCACCATTACATGTGGTGGTGGTGATGGTGATGATGCATGTGGTGGTGGTGATGATGCATCATCTTCGCGTTGGCGGAAGCGACGCCAGCGGCAGCAACGGCGATGGTCAAAGCAACGACGGCAAGTACCTTCTTCATGGTCGATTCCCCCTTGAGAGACTTTCAAGACAGCGCCTTCTAGGCTAGGGGTTCCATTCTGAATGGCGGTTGAACAGCCAGGACCCTGCTGCGTCACGCGAGGGGCGTGTGGGAATCCAGCAACAGGGCGGGGGCGTCGGGGTAAGGCCCTTTGTCCTGCTCCCCTCTCTGAATGACGAACTGTGCCTGTGAGGGTGGGAGCCATGCCGAACGCCCGGGGGTGGCCGGGAGGCCGCGTCCGGCCGGCGCTCGCCACCAGAGACAACGGGCGCCGTTCCGGAAGCGCAGCAGACAGTAGCATTTTTTTCAGGCGCGTGTCTATGCGCCCAGAACTCCCTCCAAAGTGATCAACAATTACCAGGAAAGGGTCATTCACCATCAGCTGCACTTGGCGAGCCTTCCTCCTCGAAAATGTTTCGAAGGGATGCCTCTGTCTTCGGCGGATAAGTGATCAGTTGATCTTGGTGGTCAATACCAGAACGGCCCAAGTGTGCCTGCCGACTCACCAGTGTATCCGGAATGACGTCCAAGAAAAAATTGGCGCCGATCTTCGCGTCCGGGCTTTCGAGTTCGCGAGCCCGGGTCCCAGCCCTGATGGTGATATTCGAATTGGACGCGACGGCAGGGTCGTTCAGTACTTGTTTGACAATGCCATCATGCAAGTAAGCGGCCCTCAGCCAACTGTGCCGACGAGCCATCTTGAACCGAAGATCCGTGATCACAAGCAGTTCCAAACAAAGATTAGGCTACCCGTGGGCACTGTGCTTCGGCACAACTCCTGGACTTGGCTGAGCCACTCACGCGCCGGCTCGCTGGCTAGCACCGAAAGCTCTGGGTACCGAGTCCAGTCCTCAGCCAGCCAGCTCAGTCGGTCGGCGGGCACGGCAGGCAGCAAGCTCACCGTCCGGTGACTTAAGGTTGTGACCACGG
The DNA here is from genome assembly GCF_019242285.1 of Bradyrhizobium sp. Classification (GTDB taxonomy): domain Bacteria; phylum Pseudomonadota; class Alphaproteobacteria; order Rhizobiales; family Xanthobacteraceae; genus Bradyrhizobium. Next base: position 9,744 of record NZ_JAFAVV010000720.1, on the reverse strand, counting down.
GAGCCTGGTACAAGTCGGGTTTCTCCGCCGGCGTCAGCAGCGCGCTGTCCAGGGCATCTTCGATGGTGGCTTTCGAGAGCAGGACATCCAGAATCGCCAGGGCAACAGGGTCCAGGCCACGAGCGCGGACGGTTGGGAAGCCGAATTGGTGCGGGTCCGGAAACCCGGCTTTCCGATAGCCAGGAAGCGCATCGGGCTCTGCCGCGAATACGTCTGTCAGCATGTTCGGTCCGCCTGCCTGCATTCCAATGGTGCGCTAAATCTACCAGCGCATTGCCATGGATGCTATTCGGTTATGCCCCGCTCCCGCAGAATTTGCAGTTCGTGTCGGGATCGGGGCGTTCTCGAGCTTAGCTTCGAAATGTGGGCGCGTTGTATTCCTTCCAGTCGAGGTCACCCCAATCGCCTTTCTCGATCTTGTCACAAGAGACGATGCAACGGCGCCTCTTACTCGCTGCTCTGCGCTCAACGGCTCTTGTGATAGCTTAAGGCTTGGAAGCCCTGGCGAGCGCATCAAGGCTCGAACCTGAAACCCGCTGCTTAAGAGGCACGCTTCTGGCCTTCAGTCTTCAAGAGAATTTTATAAACCGAGTCAAAATCCAAGCATTTGAAATCAACGGCTTACAAATAAAAATCCAACCGTGAAGCCGCGTCAGTCACGGAGGATCGATGAATCCTCCTCAGCTTTTTCGATTGGTCGAACATTCGTTCCACGATTGCCAGCGTAGGACCCTCACCTTCGACTACGCGTGGCGCAGTCACGAAGAACCGAAGGGCGACGCGTGGTATGCGGACGTGGCTAAGGCGAGCGAAGAGGCCAGATATACCTCCTGCACCAGAGAGTTGCCAAGGTGCCGGTGAACCGCAATACTGATCCAGAGTTCGCGGAGAGTTCATTGAAATCGCCGGAGACGGGCAGGTGACGAAGATGGAGCTGCGTCCAAGGCAAGCCGCCCGCGACGCGTGGCGGGTCGGCGTGCTGTTCTCGCGCAGCGGACCGATGGCGATCACCGAGTCCGAGCATTTCTTCGGTACTGCACTGGCTATCGAGGAGTTCAACAGAGCTGGAGGCATCCTTGGACGCGAGATCGAGGTCATTGCCTATGACCCGCGTTCGCTTCCCGAGATCTATCGCAAGATGGCCGACCGCCTGCTAACCGACGATGGCGTCTCCGTCATCTTCGGCGGCTCGACATCGGCCGAGCGCAAGGCCGTGTTGCCCGCCATCGAACGACGCAATGGCCTGTTGTGGTATCCTTCGCTGTACGAGGGGTTCGAGTATTCGCCGAACGTGATCTACACCGGAGCCTGCCCCAATCAGAACAGCTTTCCGCTTGCGGAATACATCGTCCGCAAATACGGTCCGCGTGTCTATCTGATTGGCTCGGACTATATCTACCCGCGCGAATCCAACCGGATCATGCGCGATCTCGTCGAGTCCTATGCGGGACAAGTCGCCGGAGAGCAGTACGTCCCCATGGAAGCCAGCGACGCCGAGTTGACGCGCGCGCTGGAGTTGATCCGCATACGATCACCCGATGTCGTGTTCTCGACCATCGTCGGCCGCACCGCGCAGCGCTTCTATCGGCTCTATGCGCAGAGAGGCTTCGATCCGGCCCGGCTGCCGATCGCAAGCCTCACCATGGCAGAGGGCGAGTTGCACGAGATCGGATCCGAGTTCTGTGTCGGCCACCTGACGGCGGCCAGCTATTTTGGTTCGCTCGAGAGCGAGAGCAACAAACGATTCAAGAGCGCTTTCGCCAGGGCCTACGGCGCGGACCAGCCCGTCAGCATGTGGAGCGCTAGCGCCTATGCTCAGGTGAAACTGTTTGCCAAGGCGCTGGCGCAGGCCGGCAGCCTCGATACGCAGCGCCTGGTCGATGCCGCGCTGGGGCACAGCCTCGACGCCCCCGAAGGTCCGGTCCAGATCGACGCAGACAACAATCACGTATGGCTGACGCCACGGATCGGGCGCGTACGGGCCGACGGCGAATTCGATATCGTCTGGGAAAGCAAGGGCCCGATCAAGCCTGATCCCTATCTCTCGGTTTCGCCGATCGGCGGACGCTGGCTAACCCAAGAGGCGGCCACAGCATGAAACCGGGCGTGCGCCGCCTCATCGAAGATCTTCGCGGCGCGCGCGTGCTTGTCATCCATCCGCGTGACACCGAAGGCGAGGCGCTGATCGACCAGCTCAAACGCATCGGCTGCAACGTGCGCGGCATGTGGCCGCCGCCGCCTGTTATTCCGCGCGACGTCGACACCGTGTTCCAGCTCGTCGAGTCCTCCGAGGAAACGGTTTTCCACGCAAGCTCGAACGAGCACCCGCTGACCCTCGTGGCCATCGTCGACTACGAGAACCCCACGATCCTGAAGCGGTTGCTCGACAGCAACGCCCATGGCGTCGTCAACAAGCCGATCCGTTCGTTCGGCATCCTTTCCTCGCTGGTGCTGGCGCGCTCGCTGCGCGGCTATACGCGGCGGCTCGAAGGCAAGGTTCAGAAGCTCGAAGATACCCTGAAGGCGCGCCGCGATGTCGACAAGGCCGTTAAGATCCTCGTTGCGTTGAAGAAGATCAGCGAGTTCGAAGCCTATGAACTGATCCGTCAGCAAGCAACGCAGAAGCGGCTGACCATGGCCGAGATCGCCGCCTCCATCATCAATGCGCAGGAAATGCTTGGCGGACTTGGCGTTCTCGATACGCCCCTGCAAGCGCGCTCCGGCTCACCGTTTGAGCAGTAACGGCCTTATTTTTTGCAGTCTTGACCGTTGACTCGAACCCCATCTTGGGAATTAGCTGAGGTGAGCGCGGGACAATGGCCCGCGACAATGGCCGGTCGGCCATTTCAAATTAGGCTGGGTAGCCCTCGAACTGCGTCGCTTGGCGCATTCGGGGGTTTTTGTTTTGCGCAACGCAAAGGAGCGGCCTGCGATGGGTTTGCTTGCCTCGGCGGCACTCGACGAAGCGAAGGTCAAGGTTGCCTGCGTTCAGATGCACCCGGCAATCGGAAACGTCGAAGCGAATGTCGCGCACAGCATCGAGCTGATTGCTCGCGCGGTCGGGCTCGGCGCCAAGCTCGTCGTGCTGCCCGAGCTCTGCAACAGCGGTTACATGTTCCGGTCGCGCGAGGAAGCGTTCGCGGCATCCGAGCCCGTGCCGGCGGGGCCAACGGTGCGCGCCTGGAGCGAAGTAGCCGCCAAGCACGAGCTGCACCTGGTCGCCGGCATCTGCGAGCGCGACGGCGCCAAGCTCTTCAACAGCGCCGTGCTGATCGGTCCCGCGGGCCACATCGGGACGTTTCGCAAGATCCATCTCTGGAACGAGGAGAATCTTTATTTCGAGCCCGGCGATCTCGGCTTCCCCGTATTTTATACCGCGATCGGCCGCATCGGGATGGCGATCTGCTACGATGGCTGGTTTCCCGAAACCTATCGCCTCACGGCGCTCCAGGGTGCGGACATCGTCTGCGTGCCGACCAATTGGGTGCCGATACCGGGCCAGGCAGAGGGCCGCGAGGCGATGGCCAACATTCTCGCCATGGCGGCGGCACATTCGAATTCAATCTACATCGCCTGCGCCGACAGGGTGGGCACGGAACGGGGCCAGCCGTTTGAGGGCCAAAGTCTGATCATCAGCTTCACCGGTTGGCCGGTCGCCGGGCCCGCCAGCCGGGACTGCGAGGAGATCTTGATTGCGGAGGTCGCGCTCGGCGAAGCAAGGCGAGCCCGCAACTGGAACGCTTTCAATCAGGTTCTGCGCGACCGCCGCTCGGATCTCTACGACGAGATGCTGGGTAGCGGCGTCAGACGCGGTTGGTACTGAACAATGGTAACAGGATGGAGGATATGGTGATGACATCGCGCGCTTTGTTGGCCTCTTTTGCTTTTGTGGCGGCCACGGGCTCGGCGCTCGCAGCCGACCCGATCAGGATAGGTGTGCCGGTCGGTCTTTCCGGCGCAAACTCGGTCGTGGCGCCCTCCGTCGTGCAATCGGCGGAGCTTGCGGTGGAAGAGATCAACGCCAAGGGCGGTATCCTCGGCCGGCCGCTCGCGCTTGATGTTGCCGATGACGGCTCGGGCGCAGCCGGCGCGCAGAAGGCGTTCGATGCGCTGATCTTCCAGAAGAAGGTGAACGTGCTGATCTCGATGGAGACGAGCGCGGCGCGCAATGCGGGTCTGCCGATCGTGGCGCGCGGCAAGACACCCTACATCTACACCTCGTTTTATGAAGGCAAGTCGTGCAGCCCCTACCTGTACGTGAATGCCTGGGTGCCGGAGCAGCAGGTGCCGCCGATCGTCGACTACTTCAACAAGGAGAAGAAGGCGAAGCAGTACTTCCTGATCGGATCGGATTATGCGTTCGGCCGCGGCATGCTGTCGTTCACCAAGGCCTATATCGAGAAGACCGGCGGCAAGGTCGTCGGCGAAGAGTATTTGCCGATGGACGGCTCGGATTGGACGTCGATCATCTCCAAGCTCAAGGCATCCGGCGCCGATGCCATCGTGACCTCGACGGCCGGCGGCGCACCCAACGTGACGCTGACCAAGCAACTGCGGGCGGCCGGCGTCTCACTGCCCTACGGCAATCTCGCCGTCGACGAAGGCACGGCCAAGAGCATGGGCGCAGATGCCGCCGACATCTATATTTCGGCCTCCTACGTGACGGGCATCGATAGTGCCGCCAACAAGAAATTCCTCGCGGCCATGGGCAAGAAGTTCGGCGCCGACCTCAAGACACCGAACGATCTGTCGGTGCCGGAATACGAGGGGGTCTATGCCTACAAGGCGGCTGTGGAAAAGGCCGGCGGAACGGATCCCCAGAAGGTGCTGGCAGCGTTGTCCGAAGTCTCTGTCGATGGACCGCGCGGCACAATCAAGATGGACAAGCAGCGGCACGCTCCGCTCACGATGTATCTAGGCCAGGTGCAAGCCGACGGCGGCGTGAAGGTCATTCAGAGCTTCCCCAACGTCGATCCGGGTGCGCAGTGCCCGCCGAAGTCGTAAGGTGAAGAAGGGCGCGAAAGCGGGAACTCCTGCTCGCACCCTTCGCTTCGGAGCAAGCATGCTGATCGTCGCCCTCGACGCCGTCACGACGGCGGCTCTGCTTCTCATCATCTCGTCCGGTCTCCTGATCGTGTTCGGGGTGATGAAGATCATCAATTTCGCCCATGCCGCCTTCATCACGGTCGGAGCCTATGCGGCGCTGGTTGGCGCGAGGCTGGGCCTGCCCTGGGTCCTGCTCGTGCCGGTCGCCTTCGCCGCTGGCGCGGCATGCGGTGCGTTGGCGGAAGTGACCATCGTGCGGCGGCTTTACCAGCGCCCGCTCGACGCCATTCTCGCAACGTGGGGCCTCGGCATCGTCATCGGACAGATCGTCACCCTGATCTTCGGACGCGAGGTGCAGTTCGTCCAAGCCCCGATCACCGGCACAATCGAGCTCTTGGGCGTCGATTATTCAGCCTACCGAATCGCGATGATCGGTGCTGCGTTGGTTGTTGCACTGGTATTTTCGGCGCTTCTCAACGGAACGCGGCTCGGTCTGTCGACGCGCGCGGTCATCATGAACGAAATGCTGGCGCAGGGATTGGGCGTCGACAGCGCACGCGTGCGGCTCGTCACCTTCGCAATCGGCAGCGGGCTCGCCGCGCTGTCCGGTGCACTGATCACGCCGCTTTCGAGCGTCGATCCGAACATGGGAGTGCCCTGGCTGATCAGCGCCTTCATGCTCGTCATGGTCTCCGGCGGATCGCTCCTGACGCTCGCCGTCTCGAGCCTCGTGCTCGGCGGTCTGCAGGTGATCGTGTCGACCTTCGTCAATCCCATCCTCGGTGGACTGACGATTGCCATCTGCGCGGCCGTCGTGCTTCGCGTCCGGCCGGAGGGTTTTGCACGTGCCTGAGGCCCGCCAACTTGGCCAGGCGGCTGCGCCGATCGGCATCCCCACCAGATTGTGGATGGCGGCGCTGGCGCTGTTGATCGTCGGCGGCATCCTGGCGGCACCGCTCCTGCTCGACACCTACATTGTCAACATCCTGATCCGCGCATTCTTCGTCGCGATCGCGGCCGTCACCGTCGATATCGTCTGGGGCTATTGCGGCACGCTGACCTTTGGCCAGTCGGCCTTCTTCGGCATCGGCGTCTATGCACTGGCCATCATCTTCACGGAATATGGTTTTGGACCATGGCAGGCCTTGCTCGCCATTGCCACGGCCATCGTTGCCGCAGCCGTGGTCGCCGCGCTGACCGGCTGGCTGTCGTTCTATCCGGGCTCGTCGCCGCTCTACGCATCGATCGTGTCGCTGGTCGTCCCGATCGTGCTCGTGCAACTCGTCTACTCGGGTGGCACCTTTACCGGTTCGTCGAGCGGGCTGGTCGGATTCGAGAGCTTCGATCTGGAACTAGAGAACTGGTTTCGCCTGGCGGGTCTTAGCCTCGCGGCCGTGGCGGTGGTGACGTTGATCATCATGCGGAGCGACACCGGCCGCCTGCTCAAGGCCCTGCGCGATAACGACGAACGCTGCACCTATCTCGGTGTCGATACCTCGCGCTACCGCATCGTCGTGCTGGTGCTGACTGCGATCGTCGCCTCGCTGGCAGGCTTCGGCTACGCCGCCTTTGGCGGAGTCGCTGCACCGGAGAATGCGAGCTTCACCTTCGGCACGCGGCTCATCATCATGGTTGCGCTAGGCGGACGCGGTACCGTCATCGGCGCCATCGTCGGCGCGCTCAGTATCGAAGTTTCGAGCGCCTACCTCTCTGGCAGCTTGCCCTATGTCTGGGAGCTGATCATCGGCATCGCATTGATCGCAGTCATTCTCGCCTTTCCGGACGGCTTGGTCGGCGTGATCAAGCAACTCACCCACGGCATCCAGCCGTTCGAGCGCGGTCCGATAACCCGCCTCCGGCCGATCGAGACTGCGGCCGTCAAGAGCACCGACAGCGAGATCGCGCTCGAGTTAAAGGAGGTTGGCAAGCACTTCGGTAGCCTGTCGGTGCTCGACGGCGTGGAGTTCGTGGCGAAACGTTCCGAACTGTTGAGCTTGGTCGGACCGAACGGCGCCGGCAAAACCACGCTCATTCGCTGCCTGTCCGACGGACGCGAGCGATCGACGGGCTTTGTCGCCATCGCTGGACATGCGATCGATCGCCAGCCGCCGAATCGAATCGTTGAGTTCGGTCTTGGGCGGAAATTCCAGGCCGCCTCGATTTTCGAGGCGCTCACGGTGGCCGAGTGCCTGCGGGTCGCGCGCACCCATCGCGCCCGCCCTTCGCTTGTCTCGACCTCGATCGACCTCGAGTTGCCCCCCGCCGCGATCTCGGTCGTGGAGCGCTCGGGGCTGCTGGAACGGCTCGATGAGGAGGCCCGCCGTCTCAGTCACGGCCTGAAGCAGGCGCTCGAGCTTGCGATGGTGCTTTCACTAGAGCCCGAGGTGCTGCTGCTGGACGAGCCGACGGCTGGGCTTACCCGCGCCGAACGGCAGGCTTTTGCCGACATCCTGACTTCGCTGGCGTCGCGCGACCGGCTCTGCATTCTGCTTGTCGAGCACGATCTCGATTTCGTTCGTGAGATTTCCTCCCGCATCATCGTCCTGCATCAGGGCAGGATCGCTCTGGACGGATCTGTGGATGCGGTTGCGAACAGCGCCCTCGTGCGCGAGATTTATACGGGCCAGCAGGCAGGCGACGACGGGAAGGAATCATGACGGCAGCGCTCCAGGTCGAAGATCTGTCGAGCGGCTACGGCACGTCGAAGGTCATCAACGATATCAGCTTCGCGCTCGCACAATCCGAAGTTATCGCCGTCGTCGGCAAGAACGGCATGGGCAAGACATCGCTGTTGAAGACGATCCTGGGCTTCCTCCCGGCCTGGCAGGGCAGCGTGAGCTTGGCCGGAAGGGACGTGACGAAGATGCCGCCGCATCTCAAGCGCCGACTCGGCATGGTCTACGTCCCGCAAGAGCACGCGCTGTTCCAGGACCTGACGATCCGTGACAATCTTCGACTGGGCCTGTTGTCGGACGACGATTTCGAGTCGGAGCTCGAACATGTCAGCCGATGGTTTCCGGTGCTGACACAACGGCTGCAGCAACGCGCCGGGACGCTGTCGGGCGGCGAGCAGAAGATGCTCATCGTCGCCCGCGCGCTCATGGCAAAGCCGGCCGTTCTCCTGCTGGACGAGGTGACCGAAGGTCTGCAGCCTTCCCTGGTCGACCGGTTGTCGGATGTCCTGACGCGCTTTCGCCGTGACATTGGCACGTCGATGGTGGTGATCGAGCAACATCTGCCCTTCGCGCTCGGCATCGCCAACCGCTATCTGGTCTTCAAGCGAGGCGAGATCGTCGATAGCGCCTCTATCGATAACGAAGCGGCGCGGCGCATCGAAGCTCACATGCGGATCTAGTACCGGAATCATAGCTGAGTGATTTCGGATGCCCGAGGAAATCGTTGTAGAGGCGAAACCAGTCGCACCGCCTTTCCCTTGCAGACCGCGCGTCAGTGGCAGCTTGCCTACCATTTCATCGGCGCAGAATGTCGATCGCAACCGCATCGCCCTCTTCCGCTACGAAAAGTCACAACGTAGTGACATGGATAAGGCCAATGCCGACCGGGTCGCTGATGCTCTCGCCTGCGGTCGTCGCGAGCATCGCGTGGCGCCACTCCGGTTCATCCGCCGAGAGCGCGATTTCTGAATTGAGGTTGAGAGCTTGGCCGCAACCAGGCCCCTCAGCAGCCGGACCTGCTGGCGCAAGCAATGCAGGAGACGGCACAGTGCTTGCGCTCACCGTCGCCGCCTCCCCACAATCCTGCTCCCCGGGTTACTTCGCTACCCGCTCAGCCTCCGCCGCTGCCGCGCCGCCCAATGCCCGATGTAGTGGAGATCTTTCGTAATCCCGCATAAATCAGCTGCTTGGGGTCTTCGTATCCCCCTCTAATCGATGAAAGTTGGTTAGAGGACTTCTAAACCAAATCGCAGGAGCCGGACGGCGCGATCTGGTTTAACCAAATCTTGTCGCATTCCAGCGGATTTTCGGAGGATCGATCGCCCCGTCGCGAGTCGAAATCTCGAGAGTTACAGGTGGCCCCAGCTCTTTGACATCAAGTCGTTTTCCCTAGGCATGCGTAGTGATCAACGCGCTTGTTGAACGCATGCTTCTCCACGTTTTCCCTTTAATGGCCACGGGAAGCACACGAAGTACATGTTCGCGCCATGGAGTGGCTAGGCAGGATCGATCGCGAAGCCGACATAGATAAATTCGCAAATACAAATCATTTCGACCAAAAGCTGCCGCGAAAGGAATTGAAGTTCCCGTGTCCCTTGTAGAAGCACATCAATATCCCTTGGGGACCGCGCCTCTTTAGGGACGCGTACCGCCGGCTCAGGCGGTCCGCAGAAGAAAATAAATTCGGGGAGACATCTTATGCTACGAGAAGGGCTTTCTCGCGGCCAGGATTTGGCGCGCGTGCTGATCGGCGCCTTGATCCTGACAATATCCGTCACCGCGCTGCTTTTTCCGCAGCGGGCGTCCGCGCTGCCAAGCTATGCACGACAGACCGGGCTTGGTTGTGGCGTCTGCCATACCGAGTTTCCGCAGCTTACGCCGTTCGGTCGTCGCTTCAAGATTGGTGGCTACACGCTCGGCATTCAGGATCCGGCAGCGGCCGAGAAGAAGAAGTTTCCACTGTTTCCGACCAAGGCTCAGGCTTCACCCGAGCAGCTTCTGACCGGGGAGCCGAAGTCGACCG
>NZ_JAFAVV010000619.1 GCF_019242285.1 Bradyrhizobium sp. | reverse complement strand
CGGTGGCGCCCGGATCATCAAAAATCATCGGCCGGCAGGCCAATCCGGCCGGCGGTCCGCCGGCGTGGAAAGGCTTCAACTACACCTACCATTTCTTCTGGGGACTGGAGGACGTCATTGCCGTCTTCACCAATATGTGGAGCCAGGTCGAGACCAACAAATCCGTCGGCGGCCTTTTCCCCAATGACGGCGACGGCAATGCCTGGGGCGACAAGGTCGTCGGCTTCCCGCCGGTGCTGGAGAAGGGCGGCTATAAGCTCACCGATCCCGGCCGCTACCAGAACCTCACCGACAATTTCTCCGCCCAGATCGGCGCCTTCAAGGGCGCGGCTTGCGAGATCGTCACCGGCGTGGTGCTGCCGCCGGACTTCACCACCTTCTGGAAGCAGGCGCTGCAACAGGGTTTCAGGCCCAAGGTCGCCTCGATCGGCAAGGCGATCCTGTTCCCGGTCGCGGTCGAGGCGCTCGGCAAGGACGGCCACAACCTGTCCTCGGAGGTGTGGTGGACGCCGAACCATCCGTTTAAGTCGTCGCTCACGGGCATGAGCGCCAAGGACCTCGCTGGCGCCTATGAGGCCTCGACCAGGAAGCAGTGGACCCAGCCGATCGGCTTCGTTCACGCGCTGTTCGAGATCGCCGTCGACGTGCTCAAGCGCAGCCCCGATCGCGATGGCAAGGCGGTCGTCAGCGCGATCGCCGCGACCAATCTCGACACGGTGGTCGGCAAGGTGCAGTGGAACAGCGCGAGCCTGCCGCCATTCGCGGCCAGGAACGTCGCCAAGACGCCGCTGGTCGGCGGGCAGTGGCGGCTCAAGGACGGCAAATACGACATCGTCATCACCGACAACCGCACCGCGCCCGCGATCCCCGTCGCCGGCAAGATGGAGGCGATCGCGTAAGGCGCGCGCGGCCTCGCATGATGCTCCTGGAAATCGCGGGCCTGCGCAAGAGTTTCGGCTCGGTGGTCGCGGCCGAGGACCTCGCGCTGTCGGTCGCGCCCGGCGAGGCGCTGGGCATCATCGGGCCGAACGGCGCCGGCAAGACCACGCTGTTCAACCTGCTCGCGGGCGGCTTATCGGCCGACGGCGGGACGATCCGCCTCGAGGGCCGCGACATCACGCGCGCTCCGCCGCAGGCCCGCTGCGCGGCCGGGATCGGCCGCACGCATCAGATCCCCCTGCCCTTCGAGAAGCTCACCGTGTTCGAGAATCTGCTGGTCGGGGCGATCCATGGCCGCAGGCGAACCGAGAGCGAGGCCGCGCAGGCCTGCGGCGAGATTCTGGCAAGGCTCGGCCTGCTCGCGCGCGCCAACCACCCGGCCGGCTCGCTGACGCTGCTGGAGCGCAAGCGGCTGGAGCTCGCCCGGGCGCTGGCCACCGCGCCAAAACTCCTGCTGCTCGACGAGATTGCCGGCGGCCTGACCGAGGCCGAATGCGCCGAGCTGGTCGCCACCATCAAGGAAATCCGCGACAGCGGGGTTGCGATCGTCTGGATCGAGCACATCGTGCATGCGCTGCTCGCGGTGGTGCAGCGCCTCGTGGTGCTGAGCTTCGGACGCAAGATCGCCGAAGGCGAGCCACGGGCCGTGATGAGCTCGCCCGAGGTGCACCAGATCTACATGGGCATCGAGGCGTAAAATCATGCCGCTATTGCAAACAAACAGCCTCACGGCCTTCTACCGCGACTTCCAGGCGCTGTACGACATCGATATCGCCCTGGATGCCGGCGAGACCGTTGCGATCATCGGCGCCAACGGCGCGGGAAAATCCACCTTTCTCAAGACCGTCGCCGGCCTGATCAGAAGCCCCGCCGAGAGCGTGATCTTCGACGGCCAGCCGATCGGCGCGTGGCCGGCCGCCGAGATCGTGAAGCTCGGCATCGCGCTGGTGCCGGAAGGGCGGCGGCTGTTCACCTCGCTCTCGGTCGAAGAGAATCTCTTGGTCGGCGCTTATGGCCGCCGCGGCAGCGGGCCGTGGAATCTCGCCGCGCTGTATCGTCTGTTTCCCGTCC
>NZ_JAFAVV010000951.1 GCF_019242285.1 Bradyrhizobium sp. | reverse complement strand
GACAACTGAGTTGTTCGACGTGGCCACGGCGGCGGACGGATTGAGCCGGCAGCTCAGCGGACCGGACACTTGGGCGCAGAGGCCCGGCCCGAACGTGCCGGTGACCGTGACGTTCGGCGCGTCGAACGCGATATCAACATCGACCGGGACGGTATCGGCATTGCCGAGATGACTGAGCTGAAGCGTCGCCGGATCGGGCTTGTCGCATGCAGCGACCAGCGCGCCATTTTTGAGGAAGACGTGGTTCTCCGCGGAAAAATAGCAGATGTTACCAAGCAGGACATCCTGCGCCTGGACGCGGTCCATGATCTCCCGGCTGGTCCACGCGATCTGCGCGTAGGGCGCCAGCGGAACGATGCGGAAATCCAGGCTGCCGTCGTCCTTGGCTGTGAGCATCGTCACATGCTGGAGGTCGCCGGCGTTGGCGCTGCCCTGCTTGGTATCGCCGCCAGTCGCGCCGACCACACGGTAGGCGATGTTGTCGATGCGCGAGTCGGCCTGATTGTAGTGGAAGTGCCCGGCGATCACCGCTTTTGTGGGATAGCGTGCGAGCAGTTGGTGCACTCGGTCCCATGTGGACCACATGTACCACAGCGGCTGATGCAGCAGCACAAACACGCCGCGCGTCGCCGCATGCGCCGCGAGGTCGGCCGCGAGCCATTCGTACTGCGCGTTGGAGATGCCGGCGTAAAATATGTTGCCCCAGCGCGGATCGCTGTCGAGCGCCTCAGTCGAATAGAGCACGACGAAATGGTAGCCGTTGACGTCGAAGCTGTAATAGAGGCGCTGGTGAACGAGCGGATTGAGCTTCGCGTACAATGCCTGGAACAGAAGCTCGCGCGAGTGGTCGGGTGAATTTTGAACGAAGTTCGGCGGGCTGACGTCATGATCGCCGGCGGTTAGGTACCACGGTGACACAAGCCCGCTGAGGATTGCGGTAGCCTGATTAAAGCGCGCCGTGATCTGGTCTGGAGTCTGCAGGCTTTCGACGAGATCGCCGGCATGCAGCACCACGTCGGGGTGCTCGCGGTTCATCGCATGACGCCTTGTTGCAGCACACCGTAGGCTTTGTTGAGATCGACGGCCCCGGTCTGGTCCCCGATAATGCCAATTTTGATATCCGCCCAGGCCGAGGATAACGCGGTAATCAGAAACGAAAGAACCAAAGCGACGCTCGCAGCTATCGCGCGAGCGTGGCCGGTTGCCCTGCGGACGGCGGGCGCACCGTACTGCGGTTCCGGTCCCGGGTTAATCTGGACGTTCACGGCATTCTCCCGCAAACCTTCCAGTGAAAGTCTATATGATACTCGAATTCTCGCGCAGATTGCAAGCTGCGCGTGCTGAAGTGCGAGCGTCCAGGCGAGCCGACGTCTCAATGCGGCGGACTGATCGGGATAGAGTTGGGTTGACTATCGGGCGACTTGGGTGGTCCCACCGGGGGCGCCGAAACGCATCACTCGAGGCACCAGAAGGGGCGGAGAATCTGAGGGAGCGGTTGGGCGCCTGCAGCTGCTACCCGCGCCGCCCGCAATACTGCTTCCTAAGCCGCTCACCGCGCCAATCAACCCCAGCAAAGCCTGATGCTCTTGTTGCGCGGCCGCCTCAGCATCCTTCCTGGCGGCTTGTTCTATTAGACGCTCGGCCTGAGCCTTTGCCGCCCCAGTTTCTTGCATAGTTTTTTTGATGAGTTGCGCAATTGCGAGCGCGCCCGGCGATGCGCCGGTGGACGACAGTCCGCCAAGAGTGTCGACCTTCGCAAGAACGTGCGCGTCGACCCCGTTAAGCAAAAAAATTGCACCGTGCCCTTTGTATCCTAACGTATTCGGAGGCCTTCAGGCATTCGCTGAGGCTCGATATCTTGCTCTTTTGCTTCCGTTGACGTGGAAAGCGGCGCGCCTGAGGGTGGGGGCCTTCCTTGAAGGAGGCGCTACCGTGATACGGCGTAATTCAGAGCTCGAAAGAGCTGCGCAAATTGAACATGTGGCGGCTGCAAATAATCGCATGCCCAGCCATCAATATCTTCTCCCGTTTGCACAGCGGTTGACCTGTACGATCGCGCAAGCCTGTGAAGCTACAGGTCTCGGGCGGACCAAGATTTATGAGTTAATCGGGAGTGGTCGAGTTACCACTACGACCGTCGGTCGTCGTCGGCTGATCGTCGTGCAATCTTTGTTGGCTCTGGTTGGCGTCAATACGGCCTCAACTGACCGCGGGTAAGTTCGCGGCTTCGCGGGACAAGCGGTACAACTGCCGCACGAGCGAGATCTTCCAAAGCTGTTGAAATGTATTTCGCGTAGTGGCGCTCGATCATTTTAACCGAGGTGTTGTGCAGCTTGGCAACGTGCTGAATAGGGAGTCCATTTCGCAAGCCGCGGACGATGCTAGAATGTCGCAACGCGTAAGGAATGGCTTCCGGGAGCCCTGCGCGTTCGCGAAGGGCATTCCACGGGCGCGTGAGTTCTGCTGTTTTCCACGGTCCGCGCTTTGATTTTTTCCAAACGATGCTACCGGGCTCCTGTTCGTAGCTCCACCGTTCGAACAACGGCGCCTCCATCGGGCGATCTGAAATTGCCGGCAGTAGGACTTCGATTATATCTTCGCCCACTGGAACTGGGACGGAGCCACCGTTGCCGCCACGCCCTTTGTAAGATCCTGGCACCATCAAGCGCTGCTCTTTCCGCTGGGCATCACTGACGCGCATCCGTCTTACCTGCGCAAACCGCGCGCCGGTGGCCGCTAGACCTACGACAATGCGATATAGGTCACCGTCAAACCCCTGCTCATCGTCGATCTCACGAGCTGCTCGAAGGAGGTTGCCGACCTGCTCATCTGAGAGGATCTGGTTATCTCGGGCGACAGATATTTCACCATCATCATCGATGCGCTCAGCCTTGAACCCGTCTTTCACGATTGAAAGGAATGTCGGGTTCAGCTTCTTTTGTTTTGCCGAAAGGCGCGCCCATGCTGCATTCAGCGCGGCCTTCAGGTCGTTTATGAGCCGCTGCTTTGTTGTGGATTTCAACTCTACAGGTAGTTCCTCTCGCCACGTCAAAAGGTCATCCTCCTGCAATGCGTGCAGGTCGACCGCGGCGAGAGAAGCGACCTCAACTGCTTTCTGGCCACCGCGCTTTTCTTGACCCAGAACATAGCGCCGCAGGCGGTGGCCAGCATCGGATCGAACCTCGCGACCAGCTCTTCGGCTATCGCGGGCATTGCGCTCCTTGATATATGCCTGAACGGCCGTCTGCACGGTGGGTGCTGGTCCGGCAGCGCGCGCCGCCGCTTCTGTTCTGGACCGGGTGACGTGCTCCCGCGCCTGTGTGAGCGCTTGCTCGAAAGTCAACGTTCCTTCGGCAAGTTTGTCGTTGGTATCGTTGGCGACGCCGATCGACGCCTGCTTGTAGTTTGCCCCGCCGTGGTGATTGCGCCACCGCACGAACCAAACGCCGCTCCGCTTGCCCTTGCGATAGCCAAGGTGCGCCTCAGCGTCGAGGCGTCGCCAATGTTCGCCAAACTCCAGCCTGGAGCGGGCCTTGGCGGTTGTAACCTGAGCTTCTGTGAGCGTCTTCGTCATGCTGCGCAACCAAGGAGTCGTCGAATATCCGTCGAATAAGCATCGGCGTACAATGCCGAACAATGGCGAACGCTCGATAGCTAAGTAATTGATAATATTGAATTGTGGCGAACGAATGTGAATTGTTGAGGTAAGAAATTCAAGCCCTCTCAAGGCTGAAACAGGGGTTCGATTCCCCTAGGGAGCGCCAGCCGCTTGCTTCTCACTTTTGATTTCCTTTCGGTTTTTGGCGATTTCCCCAAACTGCTAGAAGAGGTTTGGGCAATTCTGTTCGCCTTGTGATCTTCAAGTTTCACGATTGCGCGACGACCGCCACGGCGACGATCGGCCTCGCGCGTGTAGCGTTCAGCTTCCATTAGGGTGAGATGGTCTAGCGCTGCCATGATGTCGTGAGCGCTTGCGCCGGCATCGGCGAGGAGCCTTCCGAAGCTCTTGCGAAGGCCATGCGGACGGCAGTCGAGCGGAAGCCCAGCCTCGGTCGTCGCATCGCGCATCCATCCACTAAATCCATCAACCGTGAACGGCTTGCCCCATTCAATTCAGTGGTCAAGATGCAGACGTGCTTCCGAGTAAGAGCCGGGAGGGCAGCGCGGAGGGAGAGTGCTTTTTGGACGACGACTGGAACGCCCGTTTTGCGCCGCGTGGATCCGACGCATCCCCAATCATCCCAGCCATGACGTTTGCTGTTGGCGTCTTCGTCGCCATCCAGCGGTAGCTCATCGATAGCTTGATCCAGCAATCGGACGCCCCAAGCTTTGCGGCCGGTGGTCAAAATCCGGGGTTTCGTCCATCGCGCACCATCGCGTCAAAAGTATTGGCCGCAAGCGAAACATCAGCTGCGGCCGCGTTCCGACCTATCAGCCGTAGCGAGGGGTGTGGAATGTGTCGAATCTACACTGGCATGTGGCAACTCGAAGATGCTACTCAGTCACCCCAGCGAGGTCGGTATTGAACGTCAAGGCAAAATCTTGGCTGAGTGGAGTGGTGGGTGCCACCATCGCCTACGTTCTTGCGATTCAGCTCGTTCTGTCCGCCGCGATGTCGACCCAGATGGTGTTCGCCGCGGACGACCAGCGGCCCACCTGTCATAGCCTGATGACGATCATCCCGGCGGATGATCGGAATACCCCCGTCCAGCCGGATGATCATCACCAGGCGTGCCCGATCTGTGCCTTTGCAGCGGGCACGCCGATGCTCTCCAGCGCGGTGGCAAGCCTAACGGTCCGGCCGTCCCCCATCGCAGCGATACTCTCGCTGGCACCGGTAAATCACTCGGCGCTCGAACGCCACGAGCCGCGCTGCTCGCAAGGACCTCCGCTGTCGGCCTGACCCGATCTGCATTTTGGTTGGTGTCCCTCGGAGTAGAATCATGTCTCGCTTCATGCCCGCGCTGTGCGCGGCTGCATCCGTTGCAGCGATGCCGATTGCGGCCTTCGCGCAGGCTGTCTCTCAAACCCTGCCGGCCAGTCCTTCGGTCCTGGCCGCAGCGGACGATGGCCAAGTCGGCAATCAGACCCAACTGCCGCCAGTGGAGGTCAATCCACCGGCTCCAAGAAAGCCCAGGCCAGCGCGGGAGACCCGACGCCCCGTCCAGGCGCCGGCCCGGGCCGCAGCTGCGCCGCCGATCCGGGAAAACCGGCCGGCGACCGAGCTCGGCAGCAGCCAGACCGGCGCTGGGCTGGGTGGCCGCTTCACCGGCTATACGGCCGATTTCGGTGCACCGGTCGCCGCGACCAAGGACAACACGCCGCTGTTGCAGGCGCCGGTCAACGTCCAGGTCGTGCCGCGCCAGGTTATGGATGATCACCAGGACATTTCGGTGCGCGATGCGGTCGTCGGCTATGTCAGCAGCGTGCAGCCGCCGAGCATAACGCCCTCCAGCAGCAACTTCTATGACGGGTTCAACGTCCGCGGCTTCGACAACACCAACATCTACCGCAACGATTTGCGGCTGTTCGAGATCACGGGCATCGAGACCGCCAACCTGCAGTCGATCGAGGTGCTCAAGGGGCCGGCGGCGATGCTGTTCGGACGATTGGAGCCGGGCGGCATCATCAACCTCGTTCCCAAGCGCCCGCTCGACGTTCCCTATGCGTCGATCCAGGAGCAATTCGGCTCCTGGGGTCTGTCGCGAACGACGATCGATTCGACCGGGCCGCTCACGCAGGACAAGACCTGGCTCTACCGGGTCAACCTCGATTATACCAAGGCCGGTTCCTTCACCGACTTCGTCAACAGCAACAACTTCTTCGTTGCCCCGACCATCACCTGGCATCCGACCAATCAGTTTCGCTTCAACGTCGACGTCGAATACCAGAAATCGAGTTTCGTCGATAATTCGATGGGCATCCCGGCGGTCGGCACGCGGCCGGCGGACATTCCGGTGAGTCGCTATTTGCAGGCGCCCGCACTGACGGCCAACAACCCCAATCGCCAGGAGCGCGAGCTCATCGGCTACGACTGGACCTATGACATCAACAACGACTGGAGCATCACCAACCGCTTCGCGTTCAACAACCAGGACTATCGTCAATTCCTCAACACCGCGCTTTCATTCGATGAAGCGACCGGCGATCTGGCCCGCCAGGTCTGGGACGCACAGGTCCATACCCAGACGGTTGCAAGCAACCTCGACATCAAGGGCAGGTTCAATCTCGGCCCGTTCAGCAACGCCGTCCTGTTCGGAACGGACTACTTCAACCTGGACAAGAACATCGAGGCGTTCTTCGGCACCAATCCGAGCATCGGGCCGATCAACATTTTCGCGCCAACCTACAACGAGGTATACACACCGCTTCCGGCCAACAACTTCCTGCCGCTGCGCGAGCAGTGGACGGGCGTCTATGGTCAGGACGTGGTCTCGTTCGCGCAGGATCGAATTCACCTGCTGTTCGGCGGCAGGTATGACTGGGCGAGCTACGGAACCGGTTTCAGCCCGAACTCGGACGCCGAGGCGTTGGGGCCCTATGATCCCGCGACCGGGATCGGCTTCCTGCAGGCGCATGACCAGGCCTTCAGCCCGCGCTTTGGCGCATCGGTCCAGCCGCTCCCCTGGCTCTCGTTCTACGGCAATTACACCAAGTCCTTCGGGGTCACCAACGCGCTTCCGGTGCCGGGCCAGCCCTTGTTCCCGCCGGAAGAGGCAACGCAAAAGGAGGTGGGCATCAAGGCGGAGCTGCTCGACAAACGACTGACCGCGACGCTCGCACTCTACGACATCGTCAAGAACAATGTGGTTTCGGCGCTCGGCGGCACACCGTTCTCGACCCCGGTCGGCCAGGTCGAAAGCAAGGGCGTGGAATTGGACGTCACCGGCCGTATCAACGACCATTGGAGCATCATCGCGAGCTACGCCTATGACGACGCCCGCATTGTCAAGGGCCAGGGACCGAGCGTGCAGGACATCGTCAACGGCACGCTGTTCCCGCCGGCCAATGTGGTGGACGAGAGCGGCAACCGGCTGCAGGACGTGCCTTATAACTCCGGAGCGATATGGGCGAAGTACGACGCCGACGGCCGCTGGCGCGGCCTGAGCCTCGGCGCCGGCGTCGTCGCCGTCGGCGATCGCCAGGGCGACAACGAGAACAGCTTCATCCTGCCGGCCTACGCCAGGGTCGACGCGATGATCCAATATCAGTTCAAGCCGCCGCCGGAGACCATGTTCAGGCGCGTGACATTGCAGCTCAATGTCAAGAACGTGTTCGATACGGTCTACTATCAGAACTCCTCGTCACGCCTGGATGTCTTTCCCGGCGTACCGCGGACTTTCCTCGCCTCGATCCGCGGCGAGTTGTGAGAGGGAACCGGAAACGCTGATGCCGATGACTCCTGAAAGAGGCCGCCTCTATGGTGCCTTCTGGCGCTGGCACTTCCTGGCGGCACTGATCGTGATCCCATTCGTACTTTGGCAGAGCACGACGGGCACGCTGTATCTATGGTCGGAGTGGTGGATGGACGTCTCGCATCCGGACCTGCGCTTCGTGCCGACCGCTGATGCCACGGTGCCGCCGAGCGCGCAGATCGCCGCGGCTTTCGCCGCGATCGGTCCGACGATGGCCCCGAGCACCCCGGACCCATCCCATGGCGGCCACGACCATCATGCAGAGGGATCAACCAGTAACGTCGCGCAAGCCGTACAGCAGATCGTGCTGTCGGATGATCTGCATCGCAGCACCGAGGTCATCCTGCAAGGGCCGGATGGCCTGCCCTATCCCATCTTCGTCGATCCGCACACCGGCGACGTGCTCGGGAGGTTGAATTCAGGACAATGGCTGCCAGGCATCACCCGCGCCCTGCACGCGGGATGGCCGCTGGGCAGACCCGGCAACTGGCTGCTCGAACTGGGCAACTGCTGGGCGATCATGATGATCGTGACCGGGCTATATCTGTGGTGGCCACGCGGCCGGAGCATCTCGCAATCGCTGCTGCCGCGGCTCAAGGCCGGGCCGCGCGCAATGCTGCGCGACCTGCATGCGACGGTGGCCGTGATTTTCTCGACGGTCTTCCTGTTCTTCCTCGTCAGCGCCTTGCCTTGGACCGCGTTCTGGGGCGGCGAACTGCTGTCTCGCATCCAGCATGTGCTGAACCAGGAGAGTCCCGCGGGCTTCTCGGCCGGCGGCGCATCGTCCGCGCAAATCATGGCCGCGGGTACATCGATCGATGCGGTCGTGCAGGCGGCACGCCAGCAAGGTGTGACCGGGACGATCACGGTTCAGATGTCCCCCTGGCACGGCGCACCGCTATTCGTGGCCAACCGGACCTCGTCGCTGCGCGAGGACCGCATTATCCACGCCGATCCGGCAACCGGACATATCGACCGCACTTTCCGCAACGAGGATCTCCCGGTCATCCCGCGCGTGGTGGCGGTCGGCATCCACATTCATCAAGGTGATTTCGGCCTGTGGAACGTCTGGCTCAACACGCTGCTCGCGATTTCGCTGATATGGTTGACTGCCACGGGGCTGCTATCATGGTGGATCAGGCGCCCGAAGGGAAAACTCGGCCTTCCGCCGGCGCGCGAGGTGCCGTGGTCGGTTGGGATGACGGTTCCGCTATGCCTGATGGGGTTGTTGCTACCTATCTTCGGCCTCTCGGTGCTTGCGGTCGCCGCCGTCGAATGGGGTTTGAAGCGGCCGAGGCGATGGCGCCCGGCTTAAGCGGTCGATTTTTGAGGAGGAAATACGACGTGAAGAGGCACGACCACTTCGGCACGAAGATGTAGCCGTTCGTCGTAGGGTCGAAGGCACGGAGGAACAAATGGACCGACGGCAGTTCAATGCAACGCTCATGATGGGATCGCTGGCCGGCCTGTTGGCTCCGACGGTGAATGCCCAGCAGACCGCCGCCGGCACCGGTCCGGCGAAGCCTGTGATCGGCATGCTGATCTATTCCGACATGATCCTGCTCGACCTGGTTGGTCCGTTGACCGCGTTCAACATCCTGCAGACCGACGTCAGGCTGATCGCACAGACGCCGGAGCCGGTATCGACCGACGTCGGTCTAACCGTTACCCCGACCGCCACCTTCGATAGGGCATCATCAGCCCTCGACGTGTTGTTCGTGCCCGGCGGCCTCAGGGGAACGATCGAGGCGATGAAGGATCAGGCCACGATCGACTTTCTGAAGTCCGCCGGCAATCAGGCGCATTACGTCACCAGCGTCTGCACGGGATCCCTGCTGCTCGGCGCCGCCGGACTATTGAAGGGCTACAACGCAACCTCGCACTGGTATGTGCGTGATCTCCTGCCGCTGATGGGGGCGACGACCCTGAAGGAGCGCGTCGTCGAAGATCGCAATCGGATCACGGCTGGCGGCGTCACCGCGGGAATCGACTTCGGCCTGACCCTTGCGGCAAAGCTGCGCGGCGAGGACGCCGCCAAGCGCATCCAGCTTCTGCTCGAATATGACCCAAGGCCGCCCTTCGCGGCCGGCACGCCGGACCAGGCCGGTGCAGCGCTGACCGAAGATATTCGGCATCGCCGGGGAGCGCTGATACGCGAGGCCGAGCAAGCCGCGCGGGCGGCTGGAGGGCGGCTCGGAATCTGACATCGAATTGCCGGTTCTTGTCGCGCAAGCACTAAAAGGAGTCCTCAAGACGCGCCTGACGGCTCGCCGTTGCTGGCGCACCTCGTTCGAACGGGTCAATGCGCGCGTTCCTTCAAGAAGGCGATGATGTCCGCGCGGTCCCGGGGGTCCTGCACCTCATAGAACATTTTCGTGCCGGGGATGAAGGACTGCGGGTCGGTCAGCCACTTGTCGAGATTTTGTTCGGTCCACGTGATCTTCGCATTCCGCAGCGCCGGCGAATAGTTGTAGCCGGGCGCTGTTCCGGCGACGCGCCCAACGACCCCCTTATGCATCGGGCCGACGTCGTTCTTCTCGATCGAATGGCAGTCCTGACAGCCTTGATAGAGCACCTGACCTCGTCCCGCGTCGCCCGCAGCGTGCGCAGGAGAATTGGCCAAAGCGATCGCCGCTAGCGCTGCCACCCAAGCCGCGGGCAATCCGCCTCGACATTGGACGGCAAATTTCAATGCTTCCACGTCTTTCTCCTGCCTTCAGCCAAGCAGAAGAGAGGACTGGAAAGATCGTCCGATTATTCCCGGCCAGCGACTACATTCGATAACGCACGCCGCCGTAGATAGACCGCCCGGTACCCGGATTGAAGAGCTGCATAGTAGGATCAGCCCGTCCAACGGTCACCGTGCTCGAAATATATCGGGTGTCGAGAAGATTGCGTCCCTCGATGTAACCCGACCAGCCGCCGCCCCTGTCGTAGCCGATCTTGAAGTTCAACAGTGCGTATGGGTCGACCGTGAGGGTATTGGCGTTGTCGGCGAAAAAGGCTTGCGGCATCCATTCGACGTTGGGTCCCGCATAGAAACCGTTCTGGTTTTTGTAGAGCACCTCGGCGCGAAGAGAATGCGGCGGTGCGCCAGGCAGCCGATTGTTGCCCCAGGTCGCATCGTGGTCAAAGTGAAAGTCGCTATACGTATAGACGAGGTTGAACCAGAACCGGTCCTCTTGCAGGAAAACCGATTTAACGAACGCGACGCCAAGTCCGGCTTCGATGCCCTGATGGACTGTCCGGTCCGCATTCACGACGGTGCAGGGACTGAAGGGCGACGTGGTCAGACACTGCAGTTCGTTTCTAAGATCTGTATGATAAACCGAGATGTCCCATGTGAGGTCGGGTTTGCGGCCGCGCGTGCCGGCCTCATACGTGGTCCCGGTCTGGGCATCGACGTTCGAGTTGGCCGGCGACGAGAATGTATTCACATCGAAGGTCGGCACCTCGGCGTTGCGCGAGATGTTGCCGAACACCTGCCATGTGGGATCGATGTCCCAAAGCGCGCCAAGCTTCGGGCTGAAGAGGTCCCACGTTCGCCGCCCCGACTGATTGCCATCCGCCAGGAAACGATCCTGCTGATCGCGGGTCGCGTGAAGGAATTGCCCGCCGGCAATGAGTGCGACCTTCGGTACAACATAGAACGAGTTCTCCGCATAGGCGGATATGTTCTCCGAATTCCACAGGTATGATGACGTCAGCGGCCCCTTCACCGCTCCAGGCAGATTCACGTACTGATTGATATCGATGGTGCCGTTCTGAACGTTGACGCCCGTGATCAACCGATTGCGGAAGCCCGCGACAAAACGGTCATCGGTGGCACGCACGAACCCACCATAGTCGTGAGCCGTGAAGTCGAGGTACTGGAAGATCGGATGATCGACGTGGCGATCGAGACCGAAGATACCCAGGTCCACCGTCGTCTCGTCGAAACGCAGCGTGGTCTTGTTGGCGAGCCGCACCGAGTCGATGTTGCGCTGCTCGTTGAGTTGCACAAACCCGGGATTGGCGGCCTGCGGCGTGGTCAATGCGGCGGCCTTGGTCACCTCGCCGGGTATCTCCGCGCGCCACCGGTCCGCGTTCAGGTAGAAGCGCGTCTCGGCGTCAGGCGAGAACTGATAGCCGAAATTCGCGTTGAGGCGTTCCGAGTCCGTTTTGCTGTGCTCGCGATACCCGTCCTCGCGCTGTGCCGAGGTAGTGATGAAATAATCGGCAGGTCCATAGGCGCCGCCCGAGCTTGTCTGCGTCTTGAGGTAACCGAAGCTGCCTGCATCGAATCGCACCTCGAAGGGCGAAGCATCGCGGCCGGTTGGCATGACGAAATTGATGGCGCCACCGAGTGAGTTGGCCCCGTAGCGAAGCGCATTGGCGCCCTTGTACACCTCGACATAACGATACGCCGTCGGATCGATCTCGAACAGATCGAACAGGCCGTCGGCGGTGCTGATCGGAATGCCGTCCATGAATGGATTGATGCCGCGATTGCCGAAGCTCCGCGACAGGCCGGAGCCGCGTATCGACAGCCGGCCGTCCGGTCCCCACCGGGTCTGGATCAGCACGCCCGGAACCCAGCCCAGGACATCCTTGACCGTGTTTGCGGGGCCGTCCTTGAAGGCAGTGTCAGGGACAACCTCGACGCCACCGGGCGTGCGCTGGATGTCGGCGGTGGCCTGCGCCGTGTTTGGCACCGTCAGGCTGCCACCGCCGGCTCCGGTATTTGATCCAGACGTTGTCGTTCTCGTGGGCGATGGCACCGGGCCCCCTGCAGGCCGTGTTACCACGGTCGTGTGAGATGCGGTGTCCCGCTGATGCTCGGCAGCGCGGGGCCTCTGCTTTGGCGCGTCGACGGTGACAGGCGGCAAGCTTACCGAATTGGACTGTGCGCGTGCTTGAGAAACAAGCGCGCATGCGGTCGCGGCCAGCAGACAGCTGCTCAGCCGCCTGAAAGCGGATGACATGACGGACTCCTTGACTGATTGACGAACGTGACGCCGTGGGACGTGTGGTCAGATCAGGCCAGGGGGTCCGCGAGACAGGTGGTCGAAGGATCGGGGCGCTCAAGGCGACGCTTCTTGAATGCGTACACGACCTCGGCGTGGCGGTGAAACAGCGCGCCGACAACGTCCGTCGATTCAGGAGGCGTTCCGTTGGCAACATGATGACTTGCGCACAACGGGCAGTGAATGGCGATCTTGTGGCCATTCTTGTCTGCGTCTGCCGGCACTGAGCTCCCGCCCATTTGGGCGAGGCAGAGTTCGTGAGCAGCTTCGCTGGCCATCGCCGGAGAGCTGGCAAACAGGATGCTTGTGAGGATGACGTTGAAAACGAGCGCATAGGCGGCAATGAAAGCCGCCCCTAGTCCAATCCGTCGCTTTGAAACACGCCCCATCATCGAAAACCCCCGGCTCACGCCTAGCACACGGCCACCGCCAGTCAACGCACGGATCAACAGATTAGATTGAGCCTTCGTGTTATGGAGCGTGCAGGTTCAAAACCGTGCGTTTCGAGCCCAGAGCCTGCGTCAGCGTGCCGCACTGACCGTTGAATGTCCGCGCTGGCTCTTGGCCGCGTAAAAACGGCCCGATGTATATCGGACGGCGGCGTTGTCCTGGTCTGGGTCGGCCTTGAAGGCCTGGCCGCATTCAACGCATCGGCCATCCGCCTAACGTGATCCGCCAGAACCTGGTGCCGGCGGTCGATCCGGTCGCAAGCACGACGGCCGCCCACTCGGCGGCTAATCGATGGCTAAACTAAGGTATGATGTTTCTGTTGAAATGTCATACAAGCGCCAATAAAGTTCCCAGCAGGGTCGCTGAACTGCCGCTTTCCAAGCTGTCTGCAGTTCTCGCAGGGGGGACAACGAAGTTGAGTAGCACGCACTGGCGTCTGTTTTTTCTGACGACGGCCGTATCGGTCGGTTCGTTTTCTTCACAGGGTGAAGCTCAAAGCTCGGGAAGCGGTGTCTCGATCCCGGCCGTTACGGTGACTGCACCCGATACCGCCCGAAAGAAGCAAGCTCAACGATCGGCTCCGGACCAGTCACGAAGACGGGCCGCCACAAATCGTCCGCGGCAGCCTGGATCGGCGCCGGCTCCCGGTGGCGCGCCAGGAGGCGCAGGTCTTGCACCGACCGGTGCGCCTGGCCGAGGAGAACTGTCGTCGGCTGTAACCGCGCTGCCCGCCGCCGTCACGGTGATCGATGCGCCGGCGATCAGCCGCCTCCCCGTCACCACCTATGGCGATCTCTTCCGATCCTTGCCTGGGTTCAACGTTTCGAACTTCGGACAGGGCGCGATCGGGTACGGCCTGTCGCTGCGCGGCTACACGGAAGCCGAGCACGGACGCGACATCGCGTACTACATCGACGGCGTGCCCGTGAACGAGATTTCATCGCTGCACACTCCCAACTACGCCGACCTCAACATCCTGCTGCCCGAAACGGTGAAGAGCATCGAGATCGTCCGCGGGCCGTTCTCGGTTGAATATGGCGATTCCAACCTGGGCGGATCGGTCAAGATCACGACCAAAGACACCGAGCCGTTCGCCACGGCGGGCGTTTCGGGTGGCACACAAGGTACGATCCGCGGCGTCGGCACCTACAGCACGACGCAGGGGGCGTGGCTTCCGTACCTGGCCTTCGAGGGCTATCACACCGACGGCTACCGCGATAACAGTTTCATCGATCGCTACAACTCGTTCAACAAAGTGACGACGACGCTTCCCGATGGGGCAACGGTTTCCTTTCGCGCGCAGGCTTACGGGACCGACTTCGGTGCGCCGGGCTATGCGAACCGCCAAGCCATTGAGGCGGGCCAGATCTCGGAACGCTCCGCGACCAACCCGACGGACGGCGGCAACAAGCAATTGGAGAATTTCGTCGCAAACTACTCCTCCGGAGCGGCCGGCCAGGAGTTGAACGGCACGATGTTCGTCAGCCACGACTACTTCAACCGCTACGCCGATTTCGGCGGCGGCCAGCGCTGGCAACACGACGATCGCACCATGGTGGGCGGCCGCGTGAGCAAGACATGGACGGGAGCCGTCGGCGACGACATCGGAGTCCAGGTCCTCCTGGGCAGCAATTGGCGCACCGATTTCATCAACGCTTTCCAGGCGCCGACCACCGCCAGGGCAGTGACGGGCGCGCCCGTGGTCAATCTGGGTCTGACCGAGACCAACCTGGCTGGCTTCGGGCAGATACAGATCAAGCCAACGTCTTGGCTGAAGCTCACAGCGGGCGCACGCTTCGACCAGTTCATCTACGATATCGACGATCGCATCACGCCTGGCGGGACGCCAAACATTTCGAATGGCATTGCGAGCCCGAAGGTGGGAGTCGCGATCACGCCGGTGAAATGGCTTGAGTTCTTTGCCAACTACGGTCAAGGTTTCCGGAGCATCGACGTGCCGCTGGAATTGATCGGCAATCCAGGGCTTCAGCCCTTCGAGATCGTCAGCACGGAAGGCGGCTTCCAGTTCACGTTCGATCGGTTCAAGTTCCTCGCTTCCTACTGGACAACCGATTCCGCCAACGAGGCCTTCCAGGCTGCGCCGGGCCTGCCGGTCACTTTCCTGGGAAAGGCCCGACGCGATGGCTACGACATCGACGCGCGCTACTATCTGATCAATGATCCGCAGAATGCCGTGTCGGCATTCGCCAACTTCGGCGGCGTCCGTGCACGGGTGCTGGACTCTGCATTCGCCTTCTTCGTCCCGAACGTACCCGACTATGTCGCGAATGTCGGCGTCGATTTCAGTGTCGCCACCCGCAACGCGGAGCGGCTCTCGGGCACGGCCTACGTGACCTTCATCGGGAAGAAGCGGCTCACCGAGGACGGGGCAATCACCACCTCCCCGTTCTCGCGCGTCACCGGAAAGCTCGCCTATTCGTGGCCGGAGGGCTGGACGGTCTTCAGCCAGGCCACCTGGTATCCAGGTGATCGGCTGAGTGAAATAGCGGTCAATTTCGCAGATCCGGTGACGGCGACACCTGCCGACATCTTCGTCAGCGCGCAGCCGACCCTGGTGGTCATGGCCGGCTTGTCCTACCGTTTCCAGACCGCCGGAATTTCGCCGGCTCCAAACCCAACGTTGTTCACGAAATGACAAAACGACACTTCCGGGCCTTGGCGGCCCTCGCCACCACGGCAGGACTTGCTCTGCATGCGAACGCGGCGGCCGGCCACGACATCTGGCTCACTCTGGCGGGAGATGCGGACAATCGCCGTGCCGTCATCAATTACGGCCACCCGGACGATCGACCTCCGCCATTCGCCGATAAGGTTCTGAGCCTGGTTGCGATCAAGTCGGACGGCAAGAAATCGCTGCTGAAAGGGCTGGAGCCGAAGCTCGAAGCTGGGACTTTCGTCGTCGAAACCGAGAAGTTCGACGACGACGGCCACATCCTGCTCGCCGCGAGCTACGACAACGGCTATTGGGTCAAACGGCCGGACGGCACCTACCGCAACGCCACGCGCAGGCTCGTTGCGGACGCCACGGAGACGCTGTGGTCGTCGAAGTTCGCGAAGACGATCACTGGAGAGGGGGCGCCCTGGCAGACGGTGGTGGGACATGACATCGAACTCGTGCCCCTCTCCGATCCGGCCGGGGTCAAGGTGGGCGAAAACCTGAAGGTCCGTGTGCTATTCCACGGGCAGCCTTTGTCCGGAGGAAAGGTCGAGCGTGGTGACGGAAAAACTGCCGTTCCAGAAAACGACATCCCGAAGTTCGACACCGATGCCGACGGCGTAGCGACCATCCCGATCGTGCAGGGCGGCCCCCACCTGCTGGTGATCGATCATCGCGTGTCCCCATCGGCAGCGCCCGATCAAGCGAACGCCGACCTCTACACGGCCACTCTATGGTTCTCGGCTGGCGGGAAGACCGTCGGCCGCCGCGACTGATCCGGAGGCAGCGATTCTGCGCCTGTTCGACGATGAGGCCGGCACCGTGAAGGCGAAGACGGTCGCGCTGTATGTCGTCCTCATTGCAGCCAATGTGATCGCCTGGATCTGGGCGTTCGTACAGTTCGGGGATCAGCCGGCACTGCTTGGGACCGCGTCGCTGGCCTACACTTTCGGACTTCGCCACGCCGTCGATCCGGACCACATTGCCGCCATTGACAACGTCACTCGGAAGTTGATGCAGGAAGGCAAGCGCCCCATCGCGGCGGGGTTTTTCTTTGCGCTTGGACACTCGACGGTGGTCGTCATCGCATCGTTGCTGATCGCTCTTTCAGTGGGAGCGCTGGAAGCCAAGCTCGACTGGTACAAGCAGATCGGAGGCGTGATCGGAACGAGCGTCTCCGCAACCTTCCTGATCGTCATCGCCGTCATCAACATGGCCATCCTGGTTTCGGTCTATCGCGCCTTCACGGCCGTCAGACGCGGAGAGCATGTCCCTGACGAGGCGCTCCACGATCTGCTTTCAGGTCGGGGCTTTCTTTCTCGTGCTCTGCGCGCGCTGTTTGGCATTGTCACCCGAAGCTGGCACATGTACCCCCTCGGCTTCTTGTTCGGCGTCGGCTTCGATACGGCGAGCGAGGTCGGACTGCTCGGGATCTCGGCGGCGCAAGGCTCGGCCGGATTGCCGGTCTGGTCGATCTTGATTTTTCCCGCTCTGTTCACGGCCGGAATGTCTCTGATCGACACCACAGATGGCGTCCTGATGGTGCATGCCTACGGGTGGGCCTTCATCAGGCCGGTCCGGAAGCTGTACTACAACCTCACCATGACGCTGATGTCCATCGTCGTGGCCGTGCTGATCGGTGGTGTGGAAGCACTCGGACTTTTGGTGGACAAGTTCGGACTCCAAGGCGGCCTGTGGGCCGTTGCCGATCAAGCGAACGACAGCATCGCGTTTCTGGGCTACCTGATCGTCGGTATTTTCGTTGCCGGATGGCTAATCTCGGTGCTGGTCTTCAAGCTTGGTAAATTGGATGAGGTCAGTGTCGCCACAGCTCCGAAAGCCGATTCGTAGTGAAAGGAGGGAATTTTGCTTTGCGTGCGGCTCGCCGGCCGGACCATTTTTCGGAGCCCCCCGAAAATCGGTGCAAGCGGTTTGTCGCGGATGGCTTGAAGGTCATCGAAGCCGGGCTCATCGTAGAGCTTGTCTCCCGAGGCCCATCGAAAACAGAATGTGGCGTCGTCGGTTATGGCGTCAACTCATGCAGGAGAGCGCCAATCGCTATGTTGTTGGTTCCCATGTGGTCTCCATCCTTGGCAAATATGGCCCGTGGCCCGGCCTTGTCCGCGATGTAGTTCCTTGCTTCGGCGTTCTCCGCGCCGCCTTTCGTAAAGATATAATGGAGCTTCGCCCGGTTCTTGTCGGCCAGCGCCTTATAGAAATCCGCGACCCTGAAGCTGCCCTTGTCGTCCTGTCCCATCCAGATGTCGACCAGATAGATCGATGAGAACAGGTCCGGGTCGCAGCTGCCCAGCAGATCCATCCCAGGCAGCCAGCCGCCCGAGAAGAGGTAAAGGATCTGCCGGGATGGCGTGGCGCCGTGTTCCTTGAGCGTCTGCATCACGATGCGATAGGACTCGGTGCCTTTGACGTTCATGCCAGCCGCAACGAAGATGTGAAACTTTGCTTTGAGGGCGGTGGTCATGTAGTTCCACATGTAGATCCCGCTGCGAACATGGGCGACGGGCTTGCCGCCAAACACGACCAGCAGCGGGACGTTGGCGTCATCAGCAACCCACAACTGCCCGTGGGGCGGAATTTTTGGATCTACCATGGAATCCTCCGAGAGCTTGAGTGAGCGAGCGGGGCAAATTCATTTCGGCGCGGAAGCCCACTGACACGAAATCTGGGAATCTGCCTGTATCAGCCTCAAACGCATGCGTTGCTCCGCTTTGTTGCGCCATATGTGTGGCGCCAATGCCGCCGCACTAATTGGTGCGGACGACGTTGGCCACTCGGGTCGTGCGCCGGTTCATGCAGGGCATCGGTTTCGGCCCAGCGCGTCAGCCGCGGCGACGGCGCGGGCGCGAAATCCCGATCGATGCGGTAACAAGGTCGCTCAGTTCCAGCCATAGGCGAAATCGCCGCCTTCGATCGTCACGCGCGCCTGCGTGATCTTCTCCTTGGCCAGTGACCGTTTGAGAAACTCGCGCGACAGCGCCGGCAGCAGCGTGTTGGTGATGACGTTGTCGATCATGCGGCCGCCGGAGTCCGGATCGTTGCATTTGGAGACGATGTGATCGACCACTGCATCGTCGTAGATGAAGGCGGCGCCGTGCGCGTCGCGGATGCGCTGATCGATGCGGCCGAGCTGCAACCGAACGATGCCGTCGAGCACGGAATTGGACAGCGGATAATATGGTATGGTCACCATGCGCCCGAGCAGCGCCGGCGGAAACACCTGCAGCAGCTCGGCCCGCAGCTTTGACGAAAGCTCCTCCGGATCGTCGCGATATTTCGGTTCGCGCGACAGCTCCACGATCAGCTCGGTGCCGACATTGGTGGTCAGGATGATCAGCGTGTTCTTGAAATCGATCCGCCGGCCGTTGCCGTCCTCCATGACGCCCTTGTCGAATACCTGGAAGAAGATCTCATGGACGTCAGGGTGGGCCTTTTCGACCTCGTCGAGCAGGATCACGCTGTAGGGCTTCCGCCGCACCGCTTCCGTCAGCCGGCCGCCTTCGCCGTAGCCGACATAGCCGGGAGGAGCGCCCTTGAGCGAGGAGACGGTGTGCGCTTCCTGGAATTCCGACATGTTGATGGTGATCACGTTCTGCTCGCCACCATAGAGCGCCTCGGCCAGCGCCAATGCGGTCTCGGTCTTGCCGACGCCGGAGGGGCCGGCCAGCATGAAGACGCCGATCGGCTTCGACGGGTTATCGAGCCGCGCGCGGCTGGTCTCGATGCGCTTGGCGATCATCGCGAGACCATGCGATTGTCCGATGACCCGGCGATTGAGGATTCCGGGCAGCTTGAGGACGGTTTCGATCTCGTCGCGCACCATCCGGCCCACGGGAATGCCGGTCCAGTCCGACACCACCGAGGCGACCGCCTGCTCGTCGACATGGGGATGGATCATGCGCTTCTCGGGGACGATCGCCTCAAGCGCATCGAACTTGCTGCGCAACTCGGTGCGTCTTGCCGCCTGATCCTCGCCCTGCCTGGGCTCCGCCAATATGTCCCTGATGCTGCGGATGTCCTCGACCAGCGCCCGCTCGGTGGCCCATTCCGATTCCAGCACCCCGAGCCCGTCCTTCAGCGACATCGTCTCGGTGTCGATGGCCGCGATGCGGCCGGCATCGCCGCCGCCGAGGTCGCCGTCGCTCAAGAGCGCGGCCTTCTCCGCCTCGCGTGCGGCGATGGCGGCGCGGGCGTCCTCGATCAGCGCCGGCGTCGCGCTCTGGCTGATCGCCACGCGCGCCGCGGCGGTGTCGAGCAGGCTCACCGCCTTGTCCGGCAATTGCCGCGCCGGGATGTAGCGGTGCGACAGGTTCACGGCGGCCGTGACCGCGGCCTCGGAAATCCGCACCCCGTGATGCTTCTCCATCGGCGCGAGCAGCCCGCGCAGCATGACGCGACAGCTCTCGACGTCGGGCTCGTCGACCTGGATCGGCTGGAAGCGCCGGGTCAGCGCCGGATCCTTCTCGATGTACTGGCGATATTCGGCCCAGGTGGTCGCAGCGATGGTGCGCAGGGTGCCGCGGGCCAGCGCGGGCTTGAGCAGGTTGGCGGCGTCGCCGGTGCCGGCGGAGCCGCCCGCGCCGATCAGGGTGTGGGCCTCGTCGATGAACAGGATGATCGGGCTCGGCGCGCTCTGCACCTCGTCGATCACCGAGCGCAGACGCTGCTCGAATTCGCCCTTCATCGACGCGCCGGCCTGCATCAGGCCGACGTCGAGCGCGCAGAGCCGGACCCCCTTCAGCGGCGGCGGAACCTCGCCCGCGGCAATCCGTTGCGCAAAGCCTTCAACGACCGCGGTCTTGCCGACGCCGGCCTCGCCGGTCAGGATCGGATTGTTCTGCCGGCGGCGCATCAAGACGTCGATCAACTGGCGGATCTCGTCGTCGCGGCCGAGGATCGGATCCATCCCGCCGGCCTTTGCCCTTGCGGTGAGGTCCTGCGAGAAGCGGTCGAGCGGCGTGGTGCCTTTCACGCCACCGCCGGATTGTGCGGCGCTCGCCGTCTCGCCGATGCCCGAACCGTCCATCGGTCGCAGCGTCTCCTCCTCCGAGGCCGCCCAGATCTTGCGGTAGTCGCCGGTCAGGACGTCGAGCGAGACCTTGTTGAACTCGGGCGAGAGATTCTTGAACGCGCGATCGAGCTCGCGCGATTGCATCGCGCCGACCAGCACATGCCCGGTCCGTATCTGCGTTTCGCCGAAGAACAGCGTGGCGTAGTGCCAGCCGCGGTCGAGCAGGTCCATCACCGTGTTGGACACGGTCGGCATCTCGGTTTCGTTCTTGCGGAAGCCGGTAATGGCGACGTTGATATGCGTCAGCAGCTTGTTGCGGTCGAGCCCGAAATGATCGGCCGTCAGCGCGAGGTCGGTGCGTTCGCCCTGCAGGATGTGGAACAGCCAATGCGCGAGCTCGACATTGCGGTTGCCGGCGCCCTTGGCGTGGCGCAATGCCTTGAAGAAGGCTTCGTAGCCGATGCGGTTGAGCTTGCCCGCCACCGCTTCGAGGTTAATGTCGGCCATCGCCGCCTCCATTGCTGCCTGCCTGCCGCATTTGTCGCTTCCTTGCCATGCGCTCGGCAGGGTGGAAGCGGGCGTCGCGCCGATACGCCTCTGCCGTCGTCCAGTCGGGAGCCATCCAGGTGGTCCAGCCGAGCTGGCCAAATCGGCCGAGCCGGGTCGGTTCGACGGCGCCCGACGGAATGGCAAGCTCGGTGTCCCAATCGAGCTGATCCCCGTTGTAGAAATAGACGAGGTCGGCGAGCGGCTCGCACAGCTCGCCGCTCGGAAGAAATCGCATGTACTGGGCGAGGCTCCGCACGTAGATGCGGATCCGGATCTTGTCCTGCACGCTGAAGACGCTGTGGCCGAGCATCGCGTCCTGGCCGAGCCCGCAGTGGCCCTTGCCGAGCATCGTGCACTCGGTGGGCTCGAGTTCGAGTCGGGTGCCGACGAACTCATCGACCTCGGCCTTCACCTCGAACAGACCGCGGATGGCGCCGGCGAGGCGCGAGGCGGATTTCGCCTGGCTGCCCAGCAGCCCCGCGAAGCAGAGCTTGGCGGCGTCCGGGACGCTGTCGAGATTGCGGTAGGGCTCCGAGCCGATGCCGATCGCCGAGCCGATATAGGCGAAGAAGCGATCCTGCTTCGGGCGGTCGTTCTGCGCGATCGGGCGCGAATTGGCCCATGCGCGGAAGAACAGCTGGATGAAGCGATGGTTGAAGACGTCGAGAAAGCGCGGGAAGGCGTCGTCGTTGGCGAGGACGTAATGATAGGACTCCTCGGTCACGGCCAGCGGCAGCGCGCCCTGCGGGCCCAGCATTCCCATGTGCTTGACGTAGAGCCTGAGCGGTTTGTCTTCCGGCTTTTCGGCGCGCGCCAGGTTCGACGCCGGAAACTGCATGTAGGGCTCCTGCCCGAGAACGACGAACTCGTCGCGCAGGGTCGCGCTGTCGCCGATGCGGGGCTGGTCCTCGTGGATGCGTTCGAGGTGCCTCAGCATCGTGAAGTAGTCGAAGCGCCACGGCTCCGCTTCCAGGTCGCGCAGCAGGTTCGGTGCGATGTGGCGGGTCCTGCTCATAGCGGCCTGCGCATTCCCATGCGGGGCGGCCATCGCATGATCTCGCCCCGCTCGATGGAGCGGATCGCCGTCTGGGTGAAGTGGTTGAAGCCGGAATATTCGGCGAAGAAGCGGTCGAGCACGGCGCCCAGCAGGAAGGCGCCCGTGCCTTCGAACGCCTTGTCGTCGATCGTCACCGTGATCTCGACGCCGCGCGCGACGCCGACGCCGCCGCGCTGGCGGATGCGCCGCACGATCGGCCGGCTGTCGACCTGGCGCACGCCGCGGATGCGCCGCTCGGTGACGCTGTCGGCCATCTCGGCGAAGATCGACAGCGTTTCTCTTACCGCCTCGGCGTTGCGTCCGGCGCCCCGATCGACCAGTCCGAGATGGTTGGACGACAGCAGGTTGACCAGCCGCCAGGTGATCGTGCCGGTATGTGCGGTCTCGCTGCGGCTGCGCAACGGCCTCACCACCGGCTCGCGCGGGGGCGTGGGTCCCGCGACGCAGACCAGGTCCAGCGATAAATCATCGATCAGCCGGAAATCGGCGCCGCCGACACCGATCGGCAGGTGCTCGGTCAGGTGCCGATTCGAGCACAGCGCACGCACGCTGAGCTCGGCGATCGCATCCTGGTCGTCGGCGCCGCCGAGTTCGCTCACCGAGATGAACATGTCCGTGCCGGTGTAGTCCGAGGAGATGCCGCCGCGCTTTTCCTCGACCGTGCGGCGTCGCGGCAATCGGCGGATCGAAAAGCGCAGGCCGGACGTGGACGACGAATCGTGAAACGACGCCGAATACAGCGGCCGCACCGGGACCTTCTCCCGTCCTCCCGGGTAGTGGGCATAGACCTCCAGCACCCGATGCGGCTCGTAGTCCAGATAGTGGCTGCGGTCGGGGACGACGTGATATTCGTGCTGACTGGCCTTGAGCTGGATGCGGTCGACGGTTTTCTCGAACAGGTTGATCGCCGGCGCCGCGTACAGCGCCAGATGCTGCGGCCGGACCGCGGCTGCAAGTCGCGGGTTCAACTCGTCGAAGGCAAAGACGATGTCGACTGTTCTCGCATGGACTCGGGACAGCACCTCGTCGAGGCCGGTGAGCCGGCAACCGAGAAACTTGCGCGGGAAGGCGAAATATTCACGCAGCAAATCGTAGCCGTCGAACACCCGGTGATCGGTCGGGAACAGCGCATCAACCGGCTCGAAGCCGATCTGTTGCAGGCATTCGCGCGACGCGCGCAGGACGACCGGATCACCGAATTGATCGAGGTAGCGGAGGTGGACTTCGCGGCAATGGCCGAACAGCTGTTCGTAGAGCGCGACCGCATCGGCCTCTGCGCCGACGAGATACAGCGGCAATTGCGAGGTCCGGCAGCCGGAGATCATCAGCTCCGGCTTCTTGCGGGCATCGGCTTCGGGCGGCTCGTCCTCCGCTCGCGCGGTGGAGCGGTGCGTCAGCGTCATTCGCATGCCCGCCAGCACGTCACCTCCGACCGAAATGCCGAGCGCCTGCATGGGGGCCGGCGACGAAAAATACTCCGCCTCGGTGAGCTCGAACGGCCATAGCGTGATGTCGCCGCAGAGGCGATAGCGGCACGCGAGCTGGCGGTCGAGCTGGCGAAAGCCGGCATCGAGATAGGAGCCGCGCGCGATCATGCGTCCCTCGCGGAGCGCCGGGTCGCCGAAAACGGGGCTGGCCTTGACCAGCATCATCGAAGGCGTGGGCGCGAGATATTGCGGGACGAGCTGCTCGAGCAGATTCTCGGTGAACTCGGGGAACTCGTGCTTGAGCTTGAGCTGGACCCTGGCGGCCAGGAAAGCTGCGCCTTCGAGCAGTCCGCTGACCATCGGATCGGTGCGGTCGTCCAGAAGGCCGCCGAGGCGTTCGGCGATTCCCGGATATTCCTCGGCGAATTGGCGCGCATGCTCGTTGAGCAGCTGAAGCTCGGTATTGTAGAGGTCGAGAAATTCCCGGTTCATGCGCGTTCACAGCCGATTGATGACGATCTTCCCGGACTCGACGATGTCGGCGACGAACTCGACGGGAACGTGCAGCGGATGACACACCAGTTCGCCGCGGATGAGAAAGCGGATCTTGAGCTCGACGGGGTCGACCTCCTTGTCGCGGACGATGCGCAGCGAGTCGGGCGCGACCCTCGGCTCATAGTTGACGATCGCCGTGCGGATCTCGTCGGGAATGTGGTCGACGGCGTTCTCGTCGATGGTGCGGGTGGAAATGTCGGGGAGCCCGAAATTCAGGATCGACTTGCGGACGTGGGGCGCGTGATCCATGTCGACCGTCGCCTCCAGCGCGACCGCGTTCAACAGTGCGTCCAGATCGCGCGCGACCTCGCGGCGAAGCACGGTCTCGGTGATGACCTGGCGCAGCCTGCGGCTCGCAATGATGCGTTCGCCCGCCTCGTTGCGCTGGTCGATCGTCCGTCTCGCGTCCTTCGCCTCGTGGGCGCTGCGGAACACATGCATCAAGGGTGTGCTGAGACGTGATGGCTTGTTCGAATTCCGCATCTAAAGGCTTTGCCCGGAGCACCGGCCCTCCGGAAATGTCGCATTGGAAACCGCAGGACGCCGCTATTCCCGGATGACGGCGAAACCGGAGCGAGTAGATGGATCGCATCCACCCACTCGTCTCTTCTTCATGAGATCGTCAAATTCAACTCAGCAGTTCGTTCTTCTGCAGGTTCCAGCCAAAGCCGAAATTTCCCTGCCCGGAACCGTCGTTGTCCTGCTTGGTGTAGTTCGGCTTCACGATGACGAAGTGGAGCGTCGCCGACTCCATCGGGAGCTGCCCGCCGCCGCTGGCGGAGACCTGGTACGAGGTGAGGACGACGTCCTCCAGATCGACCGTGTAGTAGGCGAGCTTGTTGGTCCCGGAAAGCTTGCACAGCGAGAGCTTTCCCTTCTTGATCGCATCGCCGGTGGCAACCCTCTTCATCAGCTCCGAGGAGGCCTTGCACATGTACTTGCTGAAGGAAATGTCGTGAATGTGCCCCTTGCCGATGCCCTGGCCGGTGCCGTGCCTGTAGGAGCTGTTGTTGGTGGCGCCCCATGAGAAGGACTGCAACTCGATGTGATCGGTATAGTTCGAATCCTGGGCTTCCCCCTTGATCCCTTCAAGCTCGAGAAACGCATAGATGTCGGCCATCTCAAGTTCTCCGTTGTTCGACGGTTCAAATTGAAACTAGTTCTTCGCGACGGGCAGTCGCGAGACGAGCCGCAGGCCTATGTCCATGCCCTCGAGCTGGAAATGAGGCCGCAGCTCGAACGTTGCGGAGTAATATCCTGGGTTCTCCTCGTTCTCCGTGATCGAAATCTGCGCGCCAGCGAGCGGCCGGCGGCACTTTTGTCCCTCCGACGAGTTTGCCGGATCGCCGTCGACGTACTCGTTGATCCAGTTCATCAGCCAGCGCTGCAACTGTTCCTTCTCGTAGTAGGATCCGACCTTGTCGCGTACCATCACCTTGAGGTAATGCGCGAAGCGGCAGCAGGCGAACATGTAGGGCAGGCGGGACGACAGGTTGCTCGACGCCGTGGCGTCAGGATTGTTCTGATAGGCCTTCGGCTTGAACAGCGACTGGGCGCCGATGAAGGCGGCGCGGTCGGTGTGCTTGCGGTGGATCAGCGGGATCAGGCCCGATTTCGCGAGCTCGGCCTCGCGGCGATCGCTGATGGCGATCTCGGTGGGGCATTTCATGTCCACGCCGCCGTCGTCAGTGGGGAAGGTGAAGGCTGGCAGTCCCTCGACTGCGCCGCCGCTCTCAATCCCGCGGATTCGTGTGCACCAGCCGTACAATTTGAAAGCGCGGGTGATATTGGTGGCCATCGCGTAGGCTGCATTGG
>NZ_JAFAVV010000588.1 GCF_019242285.1 Bradyrhizobium sp. | reverse complement strand
GGTGTGAAGTGCAGACGGTCGGCAGACACCTGGAGTCCGATGCCACCGTGGACCCAGTTCAGACTGATCGTCTGATGCGTTGTCGTCCAATTGGCGACACCGAGTCCGTCAACGGGAGTTGATTTGCCCCCCACTCCAGGCTCGGACCAGGCACCGTTGAAGAACCTCTCCCACTGTCCCGGCGCGAGGCTGGAGGCAGCTGCACGCGCTATGAACGTGTAACCGCCGTTCCAGGATTGCCCGCCGTTCCGCAGGCAGTACGCATAGTAGTAGCCATCCTGTCCCTTCACCACCGAGGGACAACTATCGCCGGTGAACTTGCCGGCGACTGGTGGGTCGGTGCCGACAATGATCGGTCCTTCGATCTTCCAGGTAAGTCCATAGTCGGCGGAGGTAGCGATGCTCATGGACGCGTGTGTCTGCCCCTTTGCGTAGTTGCAGGCCGTTTCATCGTGGATCCAACCGTAGAGCGTCTTGCCTACTAGTTCGACGTGCTGGATCCATTGCCCGCAGGCGGTTGGGCTACCTGGCGGTCCCGCCTTCAAGACCGCGGTGCCCGGCCCACTCATTTCGTAGGGATGATGGCCGTCGATGACCCATGTCACCCCGCCGGCGGTAAATCCGCGGAAGCGCCCGCCGGGCAGGGCGATCTCGGTAAACCAGTTGTCGGCGATATCGCCCGCCGGGCCGCGAGCAACCAGGGGCGTTCCGACGCGGACTCTGATCTTGTCACTCACGCCCGCAACAATATCCTCCGCGTGCGCCGTCCCGGATAGCGGCACGAGAAAGGCCAAAGTTGCAAGGACCAGTCGACACATGGCTTTTGCCTCCCTGGTCGTCACATTTTCGGCTGCGAGACACTGCGCTCAACGAGATGAATAGGGACGCCGACATGAACCGGTTGTGAATGCATGGGTTCGTGCGGGGTCACTTAAATCGTGCGACGTTGGATTGTTCACGCCGACGATCATTCACAGTGACAAAATGTGGTCCTGTTCACCCCAACTTCAGGATGGGATGCGATTGTGCCGGTCGGAGTTTGGGCATGGCCTGAACGACTTGAACGAAAACGAAACATGAGGGTACCGCGTGTCTGTTTGCCGCTACGCATCAGTAGCCTTGTCCCTGCTGTTTTCGATCGGCTGTTGTTTCACAGCTGCCGCCCTGGATCGTGACGGCTCGGCCGGAAGCGTTGCCGAGGCTTCGATCAACAAGGGACAAGTGAGCGCGCATTCCTCCCGCCCGTTTCGGGGCTGGGGAATGTCCTTGGCCTGGGAAGCGAACGATCTCTATGGCGGCGGACGCCAGCCTGCGAAGATCAAGGACCCCGCGCAGCAAAGCGCATATATGGACTTGCTGTTTGGCGATCCCGCGACCCGTCTCACGCTGGGGTTCAACATCGCGCGCTACAACATCGGCGGCGGCGACGATCCTGCCCACGCCCACATGCGGCCGGACGCACAGATGGAAGGTTATCAGTCCGGTCCCACCGCGCCCTTCGACTGGAGCCGCGACGCCACCCAGCGGCGCATGCTGCAGGAGGCAAAGAAGCGTGGAGCGGACATCTTCGAGGCGGTCTCATATTCACCGCCATACTGGATGACGGCGAGCGGATGCTCTGCCGGCAGCAAGGAGCGGCAACAGGACAACCTTCGTCCGGAGATGAGGGAGAGCTTCGTCAACTACCTGGCGACGGTGGTAAAGCATTTCCGTGACGCCGAGGGCATCCGGTTCGAGAGCGTCGAGCCCTTCAACGAACCGGACGGAAACTGGAGCGCCGGAGGCTCGCAGGAAGGATATTCTGCGCCGATCGCGACCCAAGATGCCGTGCTGCCGATGCTGAAAGCCCGTCTGCAGCGTGACGGCCTTCAGACCTTCGTCGCCGGCGTGGACACCAACAACATCTCCGCTGCGCTCAGCGACGTTACGCATCTGGATGCGGCTGCGCTGGCCGCGATCGGGCGGCTCGACACCCACGACTATCATCACGACGTGGGCGACCTTGCCAAATTGAGGGAGTACAGGGCTGTCGCCGAGAAGCTTCACAAGCCGGTCTGGATGAGCGAGGTGGGCTGCTGCTTTGCCGACCAGAAAGAAAAACAAAAGGGCGAGATGTGGGGAGCGTTGTTCATGGCGGATACCATCCGCATGGACCTGCGCGACCTGGGGGCTGAAGTCTGGCTGCTGTGGCAGCCGGATTGGGAGGTGATCGGCTTCGATCCGAACGGAGGGGCGCCGCAGTTGAAGAAGCAATACTATGCGCTGGCGCAGTACAGCCGCTTCATCCGTCCGGGCTTTCAGATCATCTCGGCCGGCGGCGCCTACAACACGCTGGCTACGTACTCACCCGCATCGAAACGTCTCGTTCTGGTGACGACCAACCGCGATGAGGCCGGCGAGGACGACCTTGACCTGACCGACTTTGCGGGGCTGCCGGCTACTGTGGCTACTGTCACAGTGTACCGCACGACCGCGGATGCGCCAACAAACCTGCGGCAAGAGACCATCGCCCTCTCGAGCAACAAGCATATCGTGAACCCGTTGCCACCGCGTTCCATCACGACCTATGTCATCGATGGGGTCGCTCCACGATCAGCCACATCAACGGACGAGATCGAAGGCGTGCATCAGGTGGTCTCGCAGGCCACGCATCTGTGCATGAATGTCACCACCAACTCGACGAGTTCAGGAGCCGCGATCATTCCGTATGCATGCGGCGCCTACAGCAACGAGGAGTTCAACTTCGTAGATCGGGGCGGAGGGTTTTATTCGATCCACACGCTCAACGCCGTTTCTGGATTGTGCCTCAACATATCGAACGGCACGAACTCCCCTGGCGACGGCAAGACGCGCGGAGGCCCGGGAAATCTCATTCAGTGGGGCTGTGGAGATGGTCCTCTGCCGG
The DNA here is from genome assembly GCF_019242285.1 of Bradyrhizobium sp. Lineage (GTDB taxonomy): Bacteria > Pseudomonadota > Alphaproteobacteria > Rhizobiales > Xanthobacteraceae > Bradyrhizobium. Next base: position 4,319 of record NZ_JAFAVV010000588.1, on the reverse strand, counting down.
CGAATGAACTGTTTCGGATCGAGAGAGTCGCTTCCGGCGCCTACCGCTTTCAAGTGAAGAATGCCAACCTCTGTCTCGAGGACTCGGGGGCGGCAAGTACGTTGCGACAGAACTACTGCAACCCTGCGGCCGCAAACCAGAGATTCTTTCTGGTCGACTGAGCGCCTCGCTTGTAGGAGGACCGAATGTTTGGACGGTTCCAGCGCACTTCTTCCCTTCAACATCAAGCGGATTGTGGAAGAGACGACCGACCGGGATGCAGAAGCCCCAGCTCGCGCAGGCCGAAGACCGTCGCGGCCGTGGCGGTCATCGCCGTCCTGGTGACCGGAAACCTGCTCGGATGTAGCGCCGCACATTCCGAGACGATCGAGCAAAGGCCTTGTGATATCTACGCCACCGATCATACACCGTGCGTCGCCGCGCACAGCACAGTGAGATCTCTCTACGCCAAGTACAACGGCCCGCTGTATCAGGTGAAGAGAGCCTCGGACAACGCTGCAGAAAACATCGGCTTGCTTTCGGACGGCTACGCCAACGCAGCGGCGCAAGATGCGCTCTGCGCCCGCACCACCTGCACTATCACTAAAATTTACGATCAGTCACCGCACCATAACGATCTCTCGATCGCCCCTAGCGGACACTACAAAGGGGCAGGCCCCGATGGTTTCGACTTCGGCGCCGCGGCGGACGCGTTGCCGATCATGGCGGGTGGTCACGAGGTCTACGGCGTCTCGATTTCGGCGGGGATGGGTTACCGCAACAGCCGGACATCGGGCGTCGCGGTCAACGGAAAGCCGGAAGGGATGTACATGGTTTCTTCCGGGACTCACTTCAATTCGGGCTGCTGCTTCGACTATGGCAACGCCGAGACCAGCGGCAACGACACCGGTGCCGGCCATATGGACGCGATCAACGTCAGTCGAGATCTGGAATGGCCCAACTGTCACCCGGGACCGGGGCCAGGAGTTCACGCCGATCTGGAAAACGGAATATTCCATTGGGACAAACGGAGCTGCAATTCGGCTGCAGAAATCAGCGGGAGGCCACATCCCTTCATCTCGGCGTGGCTGAAGAATAATGGTGAGACCCGGTTTGCGCTAAAGTGGGGCGACGCCCAGTCGGGTGGGCTTAACACCATCTATTCCGGCGCTCTTCCAAGCGGGTATGCGCCGATGCGCCAGGAAGGCGCAATCATCCTCGGCATCGGAGGGGACAACAGTCATGCCTCCGTAGGTTCCTTCTTCGAAGGCGTGATGACGGCCGGTTTTCCCTCCGATGGCGCCGATAATGCTGTTCAGTCCAACATCGTCACGGTCCGCTATGGCGCGCCCACCGGCCTATCCGGAACATTGACGCCGGGATCTGAAATCTCGCTGCAAGCGACCACGCCATGCTGCTCCGGAGACTATGTCCGCAACCAGAACGGTGCCGTCATTATCGCGCCGATCACATCCGGCAGCACTGAGCAGGACAAGGGCGACGCGACCTGGATCGTACGCCGCGGCCTCGCTAACGCCGCCTGCGTCTCCTTCGAGTCAAAAAACAATCCAGGCGACTTTCTACGGCATCAGAACGCTGCGCTCCGTATGCAGCCATTCGACGGCACCGCCCTCAACCGATCTGATGCTACATTCTGTCCGGAGCCGGGAAAGGATGGGAAGGGAAATTCGTTCCACTCGCTCAATTACCCGACGAAATACATTCGCCACTATTACGGCGAGGTCTATATTGCGAGCAACGGCAGCGATACGAACCCCTGGGACACCACCGTGCTTTGGACCAGCGACACCAGCTTCGCTGTCGGCCCGCCCTGGTTGCCTTAGAATTAGGAACGCTCGTACGGTTGCCTGGACAAAATGCGGATCGTCCACCTAAGCGAATATGTTGTTCGCAGTTTCATCCTGTGTGGTGGGAAGTTTGGCGCGCCGCAGCCGATGAAGATGGGCACTATTGCTTCGCCATGGCGCTATGATGGCACAGCCCGGCTGGTCGCTCCAACCGACCAATCCGCGATGGCGCGCGATTTTGCGCTACGCGTTGCGGGTTTCCCGATATCGCAGGGTAGTCCGGTTACCCTTCGATAGCGGCCATCTCGTGGGATCGACGGGGTCTGGCATTTTGCCGGCTTGCTGCCAGAGCATCGTCGATGTTCAGTTGAACCATATTCGAAACGACGGGGAGATTACCGATGCCATCCTATCGTGCTGGAATGCTCGGGGGATTAGCCTTGTTGACCATCGTCCAAGTCGTCGCGACCCATGCTCAGACGAATCCAGTCATAGGCTATGTGGCCGCGAAGAATGCCAATCCGAAGCGACTTGAAATCTTCAAGAAGGGACTCGCGGAGCTTGGCTATGTCGAGGGAAGGAACATCCGCGTCGAATACCGCGAGGCTGTGCTGGACGCGGAATATAACGGAGTCATGGCCGGATTGGTCGATCGCAAGATCGACATAATCGCCGCGGCCAACGTGGCGGCCACCCAAGCCGCCGCCGAAGCAACGAAAACGATCCCGATCGTGATGCTCGCTGTCTTTGATCCGGTTGGCATCGGAGTGGTCAAGAGTTTGGAGCGGCCGGGCACAAATGTGACCGGCACAACCATGTATGCGCCTCAACTCGTCGGCGAACGTCTCCAAATGCTCAAGCGCATAGTCCCCACCCTCGACAAGGTGGCGATGGCGCTCAACGGCAACAACGCCAACAACGCCGCCCAGTTCGAATTGCTCCGTTCAGAAGCTGGAAAGCTCGGCATAGCGGTCGAGGCGCTGGACATTCGAAAACCCGAGGACGTCGATGCGGCATTTGACAAGGCCCTGGCATTCGGGGCGAAGGGGCTCGTGAATGCCGTCGATGCCTTCATCAACTCCCAGCGTTTTGCGCTCGCAGTCGGGGCTGCAAAGCACAAATTGCCGTTCGTCTATAGCGATGTGGAGTATGTTATGGCGGGCGGGCTGATGGCGCTTGGTCCGGGTCATTACGAGGGCTATTACGGCGCTGCCACATATGTGGACAAGATTTTGCACGGTGCAAATCCTGCCGACCTGCCGATTGCTGGCCCAACACAATTCACCACGAGTGCAAATCGCGCGGCGCTCAAAGACCTCGGCTTGTCATTGCCGGCCGATCTTGCTGCCCGGGTCGACGAATGGATGGATAAGCGCCCGCCGGTCGAGCGATGACGGGAGCACGAGCTCCCTTATTCATCTCGTTGCCACACGAGGGTGACACGCACGACCGTCCCGTAATTTGGATTCATGGCAGGTTTGGTCTCAACGACGAGCTTGTCGCCATCGAGCTTGAAATATCGAACCTGCTCCCCCATCCACGCCTCATTCCACGCCACGTCGGGTTTCGTCGTCCATGTGTTGCCCTCAAGCGTGTATTTGCCCGTATAGGCCACCATTGAACGATATGCCGCGCTTCTCTCTTCATCGGTCTGGGGTACGTTGCGACCTTCGCTTACGAGAAGCGACATCATTCGGCCGGTAGGGTGAAGTGGACCCCATGAGCAGGACCACCGGGACCACTTCCTCAGTTGGAAATCTCGCCGCTCCGATCTTGTGATATCACGCCGCCAAAGCTTCTGTCTGCGGCTGCTGTTGAGGCTGTGGGCCTGTGGGCAACACCTCTTCGGTGTTGTCCATCATGTCCACAGCCCTTGCTGCGATGCCATCGCGCCAGACTGTCATCGGCGTGCGATAGCCGAGCGCCTGGTGCGGGCGCTGGTCGTTGTAGAAGGCGATCCAATCGGACAGCCCGCCGTGCAGCTCTTTGCCATCGGCATAGCCCTTGAGATAGACGTCCTCGTGCTTGAGGCTGCGCCACAGCCGCTCGATGAACACGTTGTCCATCCAGCGACCGCGGCCGTCCATCGAAATCTGAATGCCGGCCGTCGCCAGCGCGCCGGTGAAGGCCATGCTGGTGAACTGGCTGCCCTGATCGGTGTTGAAGATTTGCGGCGTGCCGAACCGCGACAGCGCATTCTCGAGCGCATCGACGCAGAACGAGACGTCCATCGTGTTGGACAGCCGCCAGCTCAGCACCGCCCGACTCGCCCAGTCGATCACCGCGACCAGGTAGAGGAAGCCGCGTCCCACCGGGATGTAGGTGATGTCGGCGGCCCAGACCTGGTTCGGCCGATCGATGGTCATGCCGCGCAACAGATAGGGATGGATGCGATGCCCCGGCGCGGGCTTGCTGGTGCGCGGCTTTGGCCCCAGCGCCTCGATCCCCATCTTGCGCATCAGCCGCTGCACGCGCTTGCGGTTGATCGTGGCGCCTTCCTCGCTCAGCATCCGCGCCACCCGCCGCGAGCCC
>NZ_JAFAVV010000402.1 GCF_019242285.1 Bradyrhizobium sp. | reverse complement strand
CCGAGCCGCGCAACGACCTGTTGTCGATGATGGCGCACAGCGAGGCGACGCGCCACATGGACGGCGACAATCTGATGGGCAACATCATCCTGCTGATCGTCGGCGGCAACGACACCACGCGCAACACCATGAGCGGCTCGGTGCTGGCGCTGAACGAGCACCCCGATCAGTACGACAAGCTGCGCGCCAATCCCGCGCTGATCGATACCATGGTGCCGGAGGTGATCCGCTGGCAGACACCGCTCGCGCATATGCGGCGCACAGCGCTCGAGGACACCGAGATCGGCGGCAGGAACATCAAAAAGGGCGACCGCGTCGTGATGTGGTACGTCTCCGGCAACCGCGACGAGGAGGCGATCGAGCGGCCCGACGAGTTCATCATCGACCGTGCGCGGCCGCGCACCCATCTGTCGTTCGGCTTCGGCATCCACCGCTGCGTCGGCATGCGGCTCGCCGAATTGCAGCTTCGAATCGTCTGGGAGGAGATCCTGAAACGGTTCGAGCGGATCGAGGTGGTCGGTGAGCCGAAGCGGGTCTATTCGAGCTTCGTGCGCGGCATCGAATACCTGCCGGTCCGCATCCCCGGTTAGTCTTGCGGCGTCACGAGATCTGTAGGGTAGGTTGAGCGGCCGCGTGCACGGAAGGGCACCCACGCAAAGACGGAAGCGTGCCCACCACTCCAAACCATGCTATCGGGACAATGGTGGGCACGGCGCGCTTCCGCCTTCGCTCTGCGAGCTACGGCGGACGCGGCCGCGCCTTGGCCCACCCTACCTTTTGTAGCCAACTGGGTTCCGATGACCGATCAAGCCACTCATGAGGACGAGCACGCCGATATCCGCGACGCCGTGGCAAAACTCTGCGCCCAGTTTCCCGGTGAATACTGGCGCAAGCTCGACCGCGAGATGGCCTATCCGTCGGCCTTCGTCGATGCGCTGACCAAGGCCGGCTATCTCTCGGTGCTGATCCCCGAGGAATATGGCGGCGCGGGTCTGAAGCTGTCGGCGGCGGCGGCCATCCTGGAGGAAATCCAGCGCGGCGGCTGCAACGGCGGCGGCTGCCACGCCCAGATGTACACCATGGGCACCGTGCTGCGGCACGGCAACGCCGAGCAGAAGGCGAAATTCCTGCCGAAGATCGCGAGCGGGGAGTTGCGGCTGCAGGCGTTCGGCGTCACCGAGCCGACCAGCGGCACCGACACCACCTCGCTCAAGACCTTCGCCCGTCGCGAGGGCAACGACAGCTATATCGTGAACGGCCAGAAGATCTGGACCAGCCGCGCCGAGCATTCCGACCTGATGCTGCTGCTGGCGCGCACCACGCCGAAGGACCAGGTCAGGAAGCGCACCGAGGGGCTGTCGGTGTTCATCGTGGACATGTGCGAGGCCAGGCAGGCGGGGCTCACGATCCGCCCGATCCGCACCATGATGAACCACTCGACCACCGAGGTGTTCTTCACCGACATGAAGGTGCCGGCGGAGAACCTGATCGGCGAGGAAGGCAAGGGCTTTCGCTACATCCTCTCCGGCATGAATGCCGAGCGCATCCTGATCGCGGCCGAATGCATCGGCGACGCCAAATGGTTCATCGCCAAGGCCACCGACTATGCCAAGGAACGCGCCGTGTTCGGCCGGCCGATCGGCCAGAACCAGGGCATCCAGTTCCCGATCGCCAAGGCCTATGCCGCGATGCGCGCGGCCGAATTGATGGTGAAGGAAGCGACCCGCAAATACGAGGCCGGGCTCGATTGCGGCGCCGAAGCCAACATGGCCAAGATGCTCGCAGCCGATGCGTCATGGGAGGCGGCGAACGCCTGCATCCAGACCCATGGCGGTTTCGGCTTCGCGGAGGAATACGACGTCGAGCGCAAATTTCGCGAGACCCGCCTCTACCAGGTCGCGCCGATCTCGACCAATCTCGTGCTGTCCTACATTGCCGAGCACGTGCTCGGCATGCCGCGCTCCTATTGAGAAGAACCATGCTGCCGCTCGAAGGGATCACCGTCATTGCGGTCGAACAGGCCGTGGCCGCGCCGTTCTGCTCCTCGCGCCTGGCGGATGCCGGCGCGCATGTCATCAAGATCGAGCGCCCGGAGGGCGATTTCGCCCGCGGCTATGACGCGGCGGCGAAAGGCCAGAGCAGCTATTTCGTCTGGCTCAACCGCGGCAAGGACTCCGAGGTGGTCGATCTCGCCACCCAGGAAGGCCGTGCCAGGCTGGAAAAGCTGGTCTCAGGCGCCGACGTGCTGCTGCAGAACCTGAAGCCCGGCTCGATGGACAAGCTCGGCTTCTCGCTCGATCGTCTCAAGAAGGATTACCCGGCGCTGATCTGCTGCACCATCACCGGCTATGGCGACGAGGGCCCGTATGCCCATCGCAAGGCCTATGACCTGCTGATCCAGGCCGAGAGCGGGCTTGCCTCCATCACCGGCGGTCCTGACGGGCCGTCGCGGGTCGGCGTCTCCATCGTCGACGTCGCAACCGGCGCGACTGCGCATGCGGCCATCCTGGAAGCTCTGATCGGGCGCGCGCGCTCAGGCAAGGGAGCCGATATCCGGATTTCGATGTTCGACGTGATGGCCGACTGGCTCACGGTGCCGCTGCTCAATTCCGAGGCCGGCAATCCGCCGCGACGCATGGGTCTCGCGCATCCCTCGATCGCGCCCTATGGCGTGTTCCGCTCCAGGGACGGCAAGGACATCCTGATCTCGATCCAGAGCGAGCGCGAATGGAAGAAGCTCTGCACCGAGGTGCTGGGACAGCCGGAGCTGCCGAACGACCCGCGCTTCGCCAACATGGTCGAGCGCGTCCGCAACCGCAAGATCACCGACCAGACCGTCGGCGACAGCTTTGCCGCGCTCTCGCGCGACGAGTTGCTGAAGCGGCTGTCGGATGCCGACATCGCCTTCGCCGAGGTCAACACCATGGCCGACCTCACCATCCATCCGCATCTGCGCCGCATCGAGGTCGAGACGCCGAAGGGCGTCATCACCTATCCCGCGCCGGGCGCGATCGTCGTCGGCGAGCCGCGCCGTTATGGCGCGGTGCCGGCGATCGGCGAGCACCAGGAGCGCGTCGAAGCCAGCCACTTGCGGAAATCGTCATGACCGAGAAGAAGCTCGATCTCGACCATCTGCGGCAATGGATCGGCCGCAGCACGGAAGCCTCCGACATCGTCACCGCGCAACTGGTGAAGGGTTTGCGCGCGACATTGTTCCAGGAGATCGGCGAGCCGAAGACGGGCGACGACGCGCCGTTCACCGTGCATTGGTGCCTGGCGCAGCCGGTCTATCCGATGTCACAGCTTGGCCCCGACGGACATCCGACCCGCGGCGGCTTCCTGCCGCCGGTGCCGCTGCCGCGGCGGATGTGGGCGGGCGGCGAATTGCAGTTCCTCGACCCGCTTCGGGTCGGCGACGAGGCGAAACGCGTCTCGCGCATCGCCGACGTCACGCTGAAGACCGGCTCGACTGGCGCCTTGTGCTTCGTCTCGGTCGAGCACGAGGTGACGACACTGCGTGGCCTCGCGATCCGCGAGCGCCAGGATATCGTCTACCGCGATGCCGGCGGACCGGCCGCAGCGCCGCCAAAACCCGCGCCGCCGCCCCCGGCGGCAAGGCATCGCGAGACCCATGTCGCGGATCCCGTGCTGCTGTTCCGCTACTCGGCGCTGACCTTCAACGGCCATCGCATCCATTACGACCGCGACTATGTCACCAAGGTCGAAGGCTATCCCGGGCTGATCTTCCACGGGCCGCTGCAGGCCGCGCTGATCGTCGAGCTCGCCGCCAAGCTGCGGGGCGGCACGGTGCCGAAGAGCTTCGCCTATCGTGGCGTGCAGCCGCTGTTCGAGGGCAGCGAATTCTCGGTCAATGCCAACGACAATGGCGAGACGATGGAACTGTGGACCGCGAACGCGCAAGACCAGCCCACGATGAAGGGCACGGCGACGTGGTAGCGCTCGCCACGAATGCGGTGAACCCCCTCGCCCCGCTCTTGCGGGGAGAGGGTTGGGGTGAGGGGCAGCCGCACGATCGGTGTAAATTGTTGGACCTGTACCCCCCTCACCCGGATCGCATCTTGCGATGCGATCCGACCTCTCCCCGCAAGCGGGGCGAGGTAAGCTTCTTTACGCCAACCAAGGACCGTCACTTGTCGCGTGAAAAACCAATGACAAAATCCCTCACCGTCAAGCACGCCGTGTTCGACCTGTTGCGCGCATTCGGCATCGACAGAGTGTTCGGCAATCCCGGCTCGACCGAATTGCCGTTCCTGTCCGACTGGCCCGACGGCATCGACTACGTGCTCGGCTTGCAGGAGGCGAGCGTCGTCGGCATGGCCGATGGCTATGCGCAGGCGACCCGCAATGCCGGATTCGTCAATTTGCATTCGGGTGCCGGCGTCGGCAATGCGCTCGGCAACATCTACACCGCGCATCGCAACCAGACCCCGCTCGTGATCACCGCGGGCCAGCAGGCACGCTCGATCCTGCCGCTGCAGGCGTTTCTCTACGCCGAACGCGCGTCGGAATTTCCACGGCCCTATGTGAAATACTCGGTCGAGCCGGCGCGCGCGGAGGACGTGCCGGCGGCGATCGCGCGTGCCTATTACACCGCGATGCAGCCGCCCTGCGGGCCGACCTTCGTCTCGATCCCGATCGACGACTGGACGCACCCGGCACAGCCGGTGTCCGCGCGGCAGGTCACGCGCGAGATCGGCCCCGATCCACAAGGCATGAAAGCGCTCGCCGCAGCATTGTCGGAGAGCCAGAACCCGGCCCTCGTGGTCGGCCCCGGCGTCGATCGCGCCGAAGCCGTCGCGCTGACGGTCAAGGTGGCGGAGAAGGCCAAGGCCGCCGTCTGGGTCAGCCCGTTCTCGGCGCGCTGCTCGTTCCCGGAGCGGCATCCGCAATTCGCCGGCTTCCTGCACGCCTCGCCAAGTCAGGTCTCGGAGGCGCTGCGGCCCAACGACCTCGTCGTCGTGATCGGTGCGCCGGTGTTCACGTTCCATGTCGAGGGTCAAGCCGCGATCTTCGATGGCGCCACCACGATCTTCCAGATCACGGATGATCCGGACGCCGCCGCCGTCACGCCGGTCGGCACCAGCATCATCGCCACCATGAAGCCCGCGCTCTCATTGCTGCTGGAGCTGTTGCCCGAGACGAAACGCGCGGCACCGCGGGGCCGCGAATTGCCGGCCGCACCGACCGCGGCCGATCCGCTGCCGGTGGACTATCTGCTGCACGCGCTGTCCAAGGCGATGCCCGACGACGCCGCGCTGGTCGAGGAAGCGCCGTCGCACCGTCCGGCGATGCAGAAATTCCTGCCGATGCGCGGCCAGGACAGTTTTTATACGATGTCGAGCGGCGGGCTCGGCTACAGCCTGCCGGCCGCGGTCGGCATTGCGCTCGGGCGGCCCGAGCGCCGCACCGTCTGCCTGATCGGCGACGGCTCGGCGATGTATTCGATCCAGGCGCTGTGGACCGCGGCGCAGCGCAGGCTGCCGCTGACGGTGGTGGTGATCAACAACCAGGGCTACGGCGCGATGCGCTCGTTCAGCCACGTGATGCAGGTGCGCAACGTCCCCGGCCTCGACCTGCCCGGCATCGATTTTGTCGCCATCGCGCAGGGCATGGGCTGTGACGCCGTGCGGGTGACGAAATCATCCGAGCTGGTGCCGATGCTGAAGCGCAGCATGACGCACCAGGGTGTCAGCCTCGTCGAGGTGATGGTCGATTCCGCGGTGCCGATGCTGTACGCGCGGACCGGACGCGTGTAGCCGGCCAAATCGGGCCGCGGACGCCATCGAGAATCGGCGCAAATCGCGTGCGCGAAAACCCGGAATTGGCCAGCCGATTCAAGGGCGAATCAGCAGTCCAGATCGATCGCGAAAAATAATTAGCTTCCGTTTTTCAGAATTTGATGCTATCTCTCACGCATCCCGCCTCATGCAGAGGGACGTACGCGTCGTCACGATACGTTGAGTGCGGGCTGCGGTGGACGCGAGCGGTGTCGCCAGACGAGCGATCCGTTGCGGACGGCGAAGGCGTGTGGTCCTGGCCTCCCGACGCTGAGGCCAAGTGTGCGACGATGCTTGCGCATCGCGCAGACGACGGGGGCAAGAAAGCCCGGTCCCCGGGGAGAGCGCGCTATAAGCGTTAACACCATCGCGCAGGGAAGGCCGGGTATTCTCGGCTGAGCCTGTGGTTCCTACCCCGTGCTTACCTGTTGCACGGGGGCCATGGGTATCGGTCGATACCCGGTCTTCCCTGCGCCCTCTCGTTTTCGAGGGTGACCGTTCTTGCAAAGCTCGGGCTAATCAGTCGCGAGAAGGTGGACGTGTGTCCCCCGCTGTCATGCTCCGCGAAAGCGGGGCATCCAGCATTCCAGATACGTCTCGTGTGAACACGACTGTCTCTGGAATACTGGATCGCCCGGTCCCGCCTACGCCAAAGGCTTCGGCGGGCTCGCAAGCCGGGCGACGACATCGAATGCTGTTTGACATAGGTGAATCCCACGCGACACGGCTCACGGCACCTCTCCTGCTGCAATCACTTCCCGTGCTCTTCGCGCAACTTCGCCTGGATCTTGGCCATGCCGGCGATCCAGCGATCATAATTCTCGGTTTTCTTTCGCATGTAGCCGAGCACTTGCGGATGCGGCAGGATGACGAACGTCTCCTGCGCGATGCTGGCGAGCACGTCCTGCGCGACCTGCTCGGGCGAAAGATCGCCGTCGCCGGATTGCGGGCCCTTCGGAATCGCGCGCAGCATGTCGGTGTCGACGCCCTGCGGGCACAGGATCGAGACGCGGATGTTGTCGGCC
>NZ_JAFAVV010000617.1 GCF_019242285.1 Bradyrhizobium sp. | reverse complement strand
TCGTTCGAATTGACCTTCGTCGCCATGCTGCTGGCGCTGCTGGTCTCCATTCCGCTCGGTATCATCGCCGCGATCCGCAACGGATCGTGGGTCGACCACGTCATCCGCTTCATTGGCACGCTCGGCGTATCCATGCCCGCCTTCGTGGCCGGCATCGTGCTGATCTTCGTCTTCTACTTCAAGCTCGGGTTGACGCCCGAGCCGATCGACCGGATCGATCCGTTCGTGCTTAAGCCGGCCGCCGTCACCGGACTGCTGCTGATCGACAGCCTGCTGGCGGGCAATCTCTCTGCGTTCGCTTCGGCGCTGGCACGGCTGTTCCTGCCGGCGCTGACCATGGCCGTCATCGTCATCGCGCCGTTGATGCGCATGACGCGGGCTTCCATGCTCGCCGTGCTCGCCAGCGACTTCATCCGCACCGCCCGCGCGGCCGGGATGGGGTGGTGGACCGTCTATGTGAGCTACGGCCTGCGCAACGCGCTGTTGCCGGTGCTGACCACCATCGGGCTGGTCGTTTCCTATCAGCTCGGCGCCAACGTGGTCGTCGAGAAGGTCTTCGCCTGGCCGGGCGTCGGGTCATATGCGTTGAATTCCCTACTGTCGGCGGATTATGCGCCGGTGCAGGGTTATGTGCTGCTGATGGCCTGCGTCTATGTCGTCATCAACACCGCCGTCGACATCCTCCACGCGCTGGTTGATCCGAGGGTCCGGCTCCAATGACGGGCGCGAATCCCGCCGTGCCAAATCTTGCGGATCGCGCCGGCCGCGCATGGCGCGTGCTGGCCCGGAACAAGGTTTCGTTGGCCGCGCTCGTGTTCGTGCCCGGCCTCGCGGCACTGGCCGTGCTCGCTCCCTGGATCGTGCCCTACGATCCCAACGCGACCGATCTCGATCACGTGCTGCAAGGACCCGCCGGCTTGCACTGGTTCGGCACCGACCAGGTCGGGCGCGACGTGTTCAGCCGCGTGCTCGTGGCGGCGCGGCTCGATCTGTCGATTGCGGCATCGGCGGTGATGCTGTCCTTCGCGGTCGGAACGGTCATAGGCGGCGCTGCCGCGCTGTTCGGCGGACTGCCCGATCGCCTGATCGGGAGGCTGACCGACGTGCTCATGACGTTTCCGCTGTTCGTCGTCGCCATGGCGATGGTGGCGGCGCTCGGAAACTCGATTCAAAGCATCGTGCTCGCGAGTGCCCTGGTCAACCTGCCGTTCTTCGTCCGTCTCGCCCGTTCCGAGATCGGCGTGCTGCGCGCGCAGCAGTTCGTCGAGGCGGCCCGCGCCGGCGGCAATACCGAGCTGCATATCCTGTTCGGCTTCATGATTCCGAACGCGCTGCCGACCTTGACGGTGCAGGTGTCGACCGGGCTCGGCTGGGCCGTGCTCAATGCGGCGAGCCTGTCCTTCATCGGCCTCGGCATCCGGCCGCCGACCGCCGAATGGGGGATCATGGTGGCCGAGGGCGCGGCCAACATTCTCTCGGGATTCTGGTGGCTCGCGATCTTTCCGGCGCTTGCGCTGACGCTCACCGTGCTGTGCTTCAATCTGCTCGGCGACGGCCTTCGTGACGTGATCGACGTGAGGACCCGCCGATGACCGAACGATCCCCGCCGCTCCTCGACGTGGAGGATCTCGCCGTGAGCTTCGACATTCATGACGGACGCGTCACGGCCGTCGATGGCGTCTCGCTATCGATGATGCCCGGCGAGACGCTCGGCATCGTCGGCGAGAGCGGCTCCGGCAAGTCGGTCATGGCCTATGGCCTCGTCGGGCTGCTGGCCCCCAACGGCCGCATCGATCGCGGCAGCGTCCGGTTCGAGGGGCGGGACATCCGCGCGGACCGCCGTTGCGCCAAGGCCGTACGCGGGCGCGGCATCTCCTTCATCTTCCAGAATCCGCGCGCGGCGCTCAATCCCATCCGCAGCGTCGGTGACCAGGTGCGCGACGTGCTCGTGACCACCGGTCGCGCGAGCCGGGCGGACAGCGCGGGACGGGCGCTGGAGCTACTCGAGCTGGTCAGGATCGCGCGCGCGAAAGAGCGGCTCGGCGCCTTTCCGCACGAATTGTCGGGCGGCATGTGCCAGCGCGTCCTGATCGCGACGGCGCTGGCCGCCGAGCCGAAACTCCTGATCGCCGACGAGCCGACCACCGGGCTCGACGTCACGACGCAGAAGGTCATCATGGATACGCTCTACGAACTCGGCGCCAGCAAGGGCCTCGCGACCCTCCTGATCACGCATGATGTCGGTCTTGCCGCCCGCTATTGCCGGCGCATCGCCGTCATGTGGGGCGGCAGGCTGGTCGAGACCGGCTCGGCCGCCGACGTGCTGGAGCGGTCGCGCAACGCCTATACCCAGCGCCTCGTGGCGGCGACGCCACGTGTCGGCCGCAAGCTGATCGACCTGCTGCCGCCGGCCGAGCGCGCGGCGTTCCTGCAACCCGAGCCGAGCCGGCCGCCGCCTGCAACGAAGAACGGCGGTCCGCTGCTCGAGGTTCACGGGCTCGGCAAGACCTTCGAGGTGGGCCGCTCGGTTAAACATCACGCCGTGCGCGATGTCAGCCTGAGGTTGGACCGCGGCGCGCGGCTCGGGATCGTCGGCGAATCCGGAAGCGGAAAGACCACGTTGTCGCGCATGATCGCGCGGCTGCTCGACCAGAGCGCGGGACGCATCACCTTCGATGGCGAGGAGATCGGCGCAGTGCCGAGCGCGTCCTTCGGCCCGTCGGCGACGCGGCATCGCATCCAGGTCGTGTTCCAGGATCCGCTCGGCAGCCTCAATCCGCGCTTCACCGCCTTCGACGCCATTCTCAATCCGCTGCGCCGGTTCGAGCCATCGCTGCCGGCCGATCGTCAACGAAAGCGCGTCGTCGAGGCCGCGCGTCAGGCGGGGTTCGACCCGGCGCTGCTGCAGCGCTTTCCGCATCAGCTTTCCGGCGGGCAGCAGGCCCGCATCGGGATCGCGCGTGCGCTGGTGGCGCAACCCGATCTCTTGATCCTGGACGAGCCGACCTCGGCGCTCGACGTCTCGGTGCAGGCGCTGGTGCTCAACCAGCTCGATCTCTTGCAGCGCGAGCTGGGATTGACCTTCATCCTGGTCAGTCACGACCTCAACGTCATCCGTCTGATGTGCGACCGCGTGATGGTGATGCGCTCCGGCGAGGTGATCGAAGCCAATGACGTCGAGACCATCTTCCGCGCGCCGGCGCATCCCTACACGCGGGAGCTGATCGCAGCGATACCGGAACTGCCCCAAGCGATCGTGGAGACGATGCAATGAACGCCGCCTCGGACCTCGGCAATTCCGGCCGCAACGGCAAGGCCGCGGCGACGGCGCCCTGGCGGATCGGCGTCGACGTCGGCGGCACCTTCACCGATCTCGTCGTGGCCGACAGCGCCGGCGCGCTGTTCACGTTCAAGGCGCCGACCGACGTGGTCAACCCGGCCGCCGGCGTCATGGCCGCAGTCCGGCTCGCGGCGGACGGGCTCGGGCTTTCCACCGCCGATCTGCTCGGGCAATGCCGCGTCTTCGTGCATGGATCGACGATCGCGACCAATACCATTCTCGAGCGCAAGGGCGCCGTCGTCGGCCTGCTGACCACCGAAGGTTTTCGCGATGCGCTGGAAATTCGCCGCGGCATTCGCGAGGATGCATGGGACCATCGCACGCCGTTTCCGCAAGTGCTGGTTCCGCGCCGGTTGCGGCTTGCGGTGCGCGAGCGAATGGACAAGAACGGCTGTCCGCAGCGCGCGCCGGACTCCGAGAGCATTGCGGCCGCGATCGGGACATTCCGCCGCGAGGGCGTCACCTCGATCGGGATCTGCCTCATCAACAGCTATCGCAACGACCATCACGAGCGCATCTGCGCCGACCTGATCCGCAGGCTGTGGCCCGAGGTCTGGTTGAGCGTCTCCGCCGACATCGCGCCGGTGCTCGGCGAGTATGAGCGCACGTCGACGACCGTGCTCAACGCCTATGTGACGCCGCGCGTCGTGCCCTATCTGCGCCAGCTCGAGCGCGATATGCGCGCGCAGGGCCTGGCCCATCCGCTGCTGCTGATCCAGAGCAATGGCGGCGCGGCGAGCGTCGAGCAGCTCGCCGACCGCGCCGTGATGCTGGCCTTGTCGGGACCCGCCGCGGGCGCCAGCGCGCTGCGCGCCACGGCCGCGATGGCCGGGCGCCACGATCTCGTGCTGATGGAGATCGGCGGCACGAGCTGTGACGTCACCTTGATGGACGGCGGCGAGATCGCCATGGTCGACCAGCTCGCGATCAACGATTATCACCTCACGCTGCCGTCGGTGGACATTCATTCCATC
>NZ_JAFAVV010000476.1 GCF_019242285.1 Bradyrhizobium sp. | reverse complement strand
CAGGGAAAACCTGAGGGGGCGCAGTAGATTGTATTGATCGACGCGACGAACAGGGCCCACAATTGAACGCTGGAGTGAGAATGAATATCGCGCTCAGATTCTTGCCAACGACCATCTCGTCGGTGTCTAGAGAGCAAGCATAGCCCGGATGAGCGCAGCGACATCTGGGGAGCTTCATTTGCGCTGATCCCGCATATCGCTGCGCTCATGCGGGCTACCCGCTACGTCTCACCGGTGCCCGCGCCATGAACCGCAAAAACGCCAAGGCCGTGCTCTGCGGGCTGGTCGCAATCGCGGTCGTGGCGAGCGGCGCAGCATATGCCTTGGCTCGCTCGAGCTATGTTCCGCGCGCGCCGATCGAGATATCGAGGAATTTCATCGATCTCGTACAGGCTGGCGATCTTGGCGGCGCTTATCGGTTGACGAACCAGGAGGTGTCCGTGGGAAGCTCGTTTGCGGCCTTCGAAGCCGGCATCCGCCACCAGATGGCCATTGACGCGTTTCCCGCCAACCGGCCCGTCGAATTGATTGGCACTCATGGTTTCCAGTCCTATGGAAACGTGCTTCGCCGCTGGATCATGGGGCGCAAGATCGATCCGGATCAGGTGAGTGTGGACTATTTCATCGGGTTGCCATTCGAGGTTCGCCTGAGGTCCAACGACAAAGGCGAGTGGCGAATCACCTATTTTCAAAGCCACGCCGGGTGAACCGTCGCGCATGCGATACAGCCAGCAGCGCGTAGGGCGGATCAGCGGCTTGTCCGCCGAAGCTCAAGGAGCGAAGGCGGAAGCATAGTCCGCCGAAGGCTGCATCCGATCGGCGGATTACGCCTCCGGCTATCCGCCCACGGGCTAATCCATGCCTTACAAAAGGCGCGTTCTACGGATTGCTAGTGCGCCAATTAACTCGTAGCGCGTGTTTCTTGGGACGATAAGGGAATGCGCTCATCCGTCTGCCCCCTTTTTCCGATCATTGTTTTGGTGTTGGTGCTTGTCGTCCCTCGACCGGCGCTCTGTGAAAATCGCGTTGCTTTGATAATCGGCAATGGCGCCTATCAAAATGTCAAACGTCTGCCGAATCCGCCGAATGACGCCAGTGACGTGGCAGCGGCCTTGCGGCGATTGGGATTTCAAATAATCCTGGCGACCGACCTCAACGAAAATGGAATGGAAGATGCGATCATACTGTTCGCACGCACCGCCAGAACCGCCGATGTCGCGTTGTTCTATTACAGTGGTCATGCGTTCCAGTTCAACGGCATAAATTACCTGGCGCCTGTCGATGCCAAGCTGATCGATGATCTAGATTTGCGTCGCATGACCCGCGTCGACGAGATCGTATCGTACTTGCAGAGTGCAAAGAATCTTCGGATCCTTATCCTGGACTCCTGTCGGAACAACCCGTTTGCCGAACAACTCAGCCGCTCAATCGGAACGACGAGAGCCATGCCGCTACAGCAAGGGCTTGCAAAGATCGATACGCCTCAAGGGATGATCGTGTCGTATGCCACTCAAGCCGGGCAAACGGCTGAAGATGGCGAGGGCCGCAACAGTCCATATACGAGGGCTTTTCTCAGGCACATTGAAGGGCAGGACGAGATCGGAGACATTTTTCGAAAAGTGAGTGAAGAGGTTTTCGAGACGACAAGACATTCGCAATTGCCCGAACTCTCCCTTTCGCTCATCAGCCGCTTCTATCTGCGTGGCACGGTGAAATCCACGCCATCCGCGTCGAAGCTTGACGCCTGTGCTTCGGCTGCTGATCATTGGCATAGTGCCGAGGCGATCGGTACGATCGATGCGCTTCAGGATCACCTTGCGCGGTTTCCTGCCTGCGAATTTGCAGTCCTGGCACAAGTCAAGATCGACACCCTGCTGAAGCAGTCATGCGGGGCGGCCATCACTGCGGGCTCACCATCATCGCGTACGCCTTGTCCATTGACACCAGCAGAGGAGCGGTCGCTGAAGCCAAAAGATGAATTCAAGGAATGCGACAAGTGTCCCGAGATGGTGGTGGTTCCAGCGGGACGATATGTCATGGGGTCCCCACAAGACGAACTGGCAAGATCTCCCGACGAGGGTCCGCAACATTCGGTCACGATTGCGCGATCATTTGCAGTCGGCAAATACCACGTGACGGTCGACCAGTTTGCGGCATTCATGGATGAGACCGGCTACAAGGAGACGTCGGGTTGCGCCGTCGACTTTGTGCAGACCGGGTCAGATCCGGCGGTCTGCGTCAGCTGGGATGACGCCAGAACCTATGTCCACTGGCTGGAGAAAAAAACAGGCAAGGACTACAGATTGCTGAGCGAAGCAGAATGGGAATATTCGGCGCGGGCCGGGACGACCATGCGCTACTTCTTCGGTAATGACGATAAGGAGATGTGCCGCTACGGCAACGCCGCCGGCAAGTGTGATGGTTACGACTACACGTCACCAGTCGGCCACTTTCTGCCGAATGGCTTCGGGTTGTATGACATGCACGGAAATACCTGGCAGTGGGTCGAAGACTGCTATCACGATAGCTACGTCGGCGCGCCCTCCGACGGATCGGCTTGGATGGCCGCAAACTGTAATGTCTACGTGCTTCGCGGCGGCTCCTGGTACTACGATCGGAGATACCTCCGCTCAGCGATCCGCATCAAGAACTCAGCTAACGTGCGGAACGACAATTACGGTTTCCGGCTCGGAAGAACGCTTTCACCATGAACACCTGATCGGTCATACTATAAGCGGATTAGCGCAGCGTAATTCGCCGAACTCTGCGTCCGATCGGCGGGTTACGCCTCCGGCTAATCCGCCCCACGGGCTTCGGAGAGCCGTAGGGGGGCTAAGGCGCGGAGCGCCGTGCCCACCATTATGTCAACGGCACGGCTTTGAATGGTGGGCACGCTCCGGCTTTCATGTGGCAAACTTGCGTGCATGTGGTCGCTTAGTAGTACTAAGTCACATGTGTGGTGCTCTCGTTGAAATCCTTTCGCTTTTTGGAACGACCATATTTGCACAAAGACGAGTCGATTCAATGGCTTGAGTCTTCTTGTGACTTAGTACGATTAGCCCACCCTACCGATCTCATGACCAGTAGGGCTAATCCGCCCTACGGACTTTGGAGGTGCTTCTCCTTGCCCTCACTCTGAAGCCATTTTCGCTCGGTCGACGGTGGCGAGCCTGTGGCTCCCGTAGAGCTCCCTCAGCTTCGTCTTCAAGAGCTTCCCGGTGGCCCCGTGCGGAAGTTCATCCAGGGGCCGCGGATCACAAGGTCACCAAACGCTTTGCCGTCGTGCGGCAGCTCCTTGTTGCCATCGCGAATGCCGATTTCGACTCCGAAAACCGCGCGTCCCGGCTTGACCTGTCGGTCCCGCTGCTCGGTCTTCGACAGGTTCTTGTGTTTGTGCAGCGCCTTCGAGAGCGTCCCGACCGGGCTCGTTTCCGTCATGCCCCAGACATGCAGCACCTCGACGCCGTAGTCATCCTGCAACGCCTCGATCAGCGAACGCGGGCACGCCGTGCCGCCTATCAGCACACGATTGAGCGTCGTCGGCTTCACGCCCGCGCTTTGCAGGTACTGAACGTAGACGAGCCAGACGGTCGGCACGCCGTTGGCGAAGGTGACGCCGTGGTGCTCGAACAATCTGTGCAGGCTTTCACCGTCGACTTTCTGTCCGGGCATCACCAGCTACGAGCCCATTGCAGGTGCGCAATAGGGCATGCCCCAGGACATTGCATGAAACATCGGGGAGATGAACGCGACCGGCCATGTCGCCGCGCGATGCTCCTCGGGATGAGGTTTTGAGAATGAGGCTGATAAGATTCGGATTCCAAGATCGCTCGTCCGGCGACAGAGCTCCCTGGTGCGCTCGGACTAGCTGGCACCAGGCGAGCGCTCGGCCATGCGAAACTCGGGAGTTCGAAACATGCGTAGGTTGTCGTGCACGCGCAGGTCGCCCGATCCTTGACAGCAACGGGTAATTGAGAGACGATCAATTAGAGGTGGTATTCCATGGCAGATGAAGAATCGCTTCCGCCCTGGTGTAGCTCCGGGTGCCCTCCGCGGCGATCGTCGGCAGATCGGCTTCACGTCGGCTCGGTATTACCACTCATCCTCCGGAAGAGAAGCTTCGCTGGAGACTTCGACTTGGCGTCGTCGCGCCATCGATGCCCACCGCGGGAAAACTTTCTACCGAAGACTCGGTCAATCCGAGGAGCCTGAAGTACATGTTGCGGCAGCTTGTGTTCGTCATCGCCGGCGGGGCTCTGATGACGATGTCGGGGATCGGAAACGCCGCGCAAACCGAATCGAAATTCGATATTTTGCGCGCACTAGCGGTCGACGTCGGAGGCGTGCTTGGCTCTGCCTCGGCCTGCACCAACATACTACCCGCGCGCATCAAGGATATCGCCGACAAGTTTTCGTCTCTGATCAACACCCACATCACCAGAAACGAGGAAGCCTCGTCGATACGGCAAGTCTACGACGAGAATATCGTCGTGGGTCAGCGCATGGTGAGCGGTGGATTGACGGATTGCGCCGCCGTCCATAACAAACTCTCCGAGCTGGAACGCTCCGTCACGTCCTCAGTTACCGCCGCGGTAACTTCCCCAATGCGGGCGGCCGATGACACGTCGCCGACGCCTGCGCCGAACGCGGGCGCGACGGGCGCTTCGCCGACGAGAGCAGCCCTGGCCAATGGTCTTCCCAGGCGCTCGATCGATGCGCTGCGTTTCGCCGGCTCGAACACGATCGGGGCGGAGCTCGTGCCGGAGCTGCTCAGGCTTTACGCAAGGACTGCCGGCGCCGGCGACATTCTCGAGGACAAGCCCGGAGAGGAAGAGTTTTCGCTGAGGGCGACCGGCAAGTCGGCAGAATTCAGCGCCTCGGTCGCCAGTCATGGTTCGGCGACGGCAGTCACCGCGCTGCTCAAGGCCGACGCCGATATCGGCATGATGTCGCGCCCGATCACGAGCGACGAAGTCGGCAGTCTCGCTCAAATCGGCTTCGGCGAGGCGAACGGTCCCGGCCAGGAGCACGTCATCGCGCTCGACGGCATTCTCGTGTTCGTCAACAAGGGCAACGCCGTGACCGAGTTGTCGCTCTCCGACATCGCCGCGATCTTCTCCGGTGCCGTCGCGGACTGGTCGCAGCTCGGCGGACAACCGGGTCGCATCAATGTCTACGCCCGCGACAACAAGTCGGGAACATGGGACACGTTCAAAACGCTGGTCCTGAAGGATCGCAAGCTCGTTGCGTCGGCCGCGCGCTACGAAAGCAGCGAACAGCTCTCCGATGCGGTGGCAAATGATCCGAACGGCATCGGATTTGCGGGCTTTGCCTATCTGCGGGATGCGAAGGCGGTCTCGATCAAGACCGATTGCGGTCTCAGCTTCGCGCCCTCGGCCTTCGCGGTGAAAACCGAGGAATATCCCTTGTCTCGTCGGCTTTTCCTGTATGTCAGCAATCATGAGGAAAATCGCGAAGTCGGCCAGTTCGTCGAATTCGCTCTTTCCGCGGCTGCCCAGCGGGCCGTCGACGGCAAGGGATTCGTGAGCCTGCTGCCCGAACTCTCGTCGAAGGACTACGTCACGGAGCGCCTTGCGCTGCCGGCCCGGGATCGCGGCGATCCCAAGCTCTTTGCCAGCTTCCGCCAGGGCGCAGGAAACGGGGTCCGGCTCAGCATCACCTTTCGCTTCAGGATCGGCAGATCCGAGCTCGATTCGCGCGCCATCCGCGACATCAACCGTCTTGCGGATTTCGTCGAGAGCGGCAAGACTCACGGTCGCCGTATCGCGCTTCTCGGTTTCTCGGATTCCCGTGGCACGCCGGCACGCAACAGCGCGCTTTCTCAAGTGCGTGCCGAAGTGGTCGCCAAGGCGCTGCGTCAGCGCAATGTCAATCCGGCTGTCGTGGCGGGATACGGGGCGGCCGCGCCGGTTGCCTGCAATTCGAATGATGAGGGCCTCGACAAGAACCGGCGCGTCGAGGTGTGGGTGTTCTGACGTCCATGGCCCCCATCACGTGGGCGTCGATTTATCCCCCGTCATGGCCGCGTCTGATCGGGTGGCGACATCTCGATCCCGGTCCCTAACCCACCCAACCCAGTTTGCAATAGCGGTTGAGAATGCGTTGGCCCGTTCGATCGGATGGCCCTGCACCATCGCGGTGTCCCGGAATTTCTGCTTAGATCACCACCTTTCCGGGAGATACGTCATGCCGTCCGAACTCCGCTCGCCTCGTCTCGCTGTTCTGATCGATGCGGATAATGCATCCGCCAAGATCGCAGATGGACTGTTCGAGGAGATCGCGAAGATCGGAGAGGCGAGCGTTCGCCGCATCTACGGCGATTTCTCGAATGCCCGCTCGAAGGGCTGGGCCGACACGCTGTCGAAACATGCCATCATCCCTCAACAGCAGTTCGCCTACACCACCGGAAAGAATGCCTCCGACATCACGCTGGTCATCGATGCCATGGACCTGCTTCACAGCGGCCGGTTCGACGGCTTCTGCCTGGTGTCCTCGGACAGCGATTTCACCCGCCTCGCCGCCCGCATCCGCGAGCAGGGCATCGATGTCTTCGGGTTCGGCGAGCAGAAGACGCCGGAGAGCTTCCGCCAGGCCTGCCGCAGGTTCGTGTACACCGAGAACCTGCTGGCCGGCTCTGCGCACAGCCAGGATGCCGCCGCGAGCTCAAAACCCCTTCAGCCTCCCAGCGCGGCCACGCCCATCCTCATGAAGGTCATGACACAGATGGAGAGCGAGGACGGGTGGGTGCCTTTGGGCGTGGTCGGAACCCAGCTTGCCAATCTGGCGTCCGACTTCGATCCGCGAACATTCGGCTTTCGCAAGCTGAGCGATCTGGTGCGCAAGACCAACGCGTTCGAGATCGATCGTCCGAAAGGGGGATCGCTCCGCATTCGCACCAAGTCCGCCACCAGGTCGACGCCAAGGCCGAAGGCCGTAGATGCAACATGATGGCATCACGCCTTGCCGGGGCTGCGATCTGGACTCAGCGATGTGGAAACCATGCCTGGGACGGTGTGCACTCATAGTGCAGGTCGTTGAGCGTGAGTCGGAGCGGCCGAAGGTCGAAATACATATCCTGCCCATACAGGCTGACGTACGCCGTTGGCCAGGCTCCGCTATCGATCAGCAATGCGACGCCGGCTGACACCACAAGCGCGAGAACGAGACCGGCTGCACCCAGAGCAGGCCGGATGCCGCTCCATCTCCCGCCGAAGGACCGGAGGAGCATCCTGGTCAACGGCCAGAAAAGCCCGAGCAGGGCGAGAATGTTGAAGGCATACGCCAGCGGCATGAAGTCATATTCGAGCGACGAGACGCCGCCCCACTGGATATACGGGAAAGGCAGACCGAACACGGCAGCCGCCGGACCGAGAGGGGGGCGCGGGCTTCACGCCGCGGAGCCCTATTTCGCCTTGGTCAATTTGGTGACGACGATGCCGTTGTTGCCTTCCTCGGCCTCGAACGTCACCTTGTCGCCGGCCCTGACCTGCTTGAGCATGGCGGGGTCCTTGACGCGGTAGACCATGGTCATGCCGGCATCCATGCCGAGGCTCGGCGCCGGGCCGTGCTTGAGCGTGATCTTGCCGGCGCGTTCGTCGATCTTCTTGACCTCGCCATTGATGGCCTTGTCCTACGCGGTCGCCGCGCCGATCGACAGGCTGGGTCAAAACAGTCGTTTGCGGCGCTGCACACTGCATGCCTAATCCGACGGCCTTGTGGGTTGACCCTTAGGCAATGAGCGGAGAATTTGCGCCCGTGCACGCCCCAGCCGATCGATTCCCAAAACGCCCCGCCTTCACCCCCGATTCCCGCCAGGCCTGGGCCCGGCTGGCTCTGGCCGTGATGATTGCCTCGATCGGGGCTGTCGGCATGTGGGCGGTGGTCGTGGTGCTGCCGGTGGTGCAGGCCGAATTCGCGGCCAGCCGCGGCGCGGTGTCGCTGGCCTTCACCATGCTCATGATGGGCTTTGGCCTCGGCGGCGTCGTCACAGGGAGGATCACCGACCGGTTCGGCATCGTCATGGCGATGGCGCTCAGCATCGCCTTTCTCGGCGTAGCCTTCGTGCTCGCCGGGCTCTCCACCGCGTTGTGGCAGTTCATTGCCGTCTATTTCTTCATCGGGCTCGGGACTTCGGCGACCTTTGCGCCCCTGATGGCGGAGGCGTCGCACTGGTTCGAGCGCTATCGCGGTTTTGCGGTAACCGTCGTCGCCAGCGGCAACTACGTCGCCGGCATGATTTGGCCGCCGGTGGTCAATTGGGGCCTGGAGTCGGCGGGCTGGCGCACCACCCACATAGCGATCGGCCTGTTCTGCACGGTCACGATGACGCTGCTGCTGCTGGTGCTGCGGGCGACCATCGGCAAGACCGCGCTGCATGATCACGCCAACGCCCCGCCGCCGCGCGTCAACCTCGGGATTTCGACCAATGCGCTGACCGTGCTGCTCTGCATCGCCGGCATCGCCTGCTGCGTGGCGATGGCGATGCCGCAGGTCCACATCGTCGCCTATTGCGGCGATCTCGGCTACGGCGTGGCGCGCGGCGCCGAGATGCTGTCGCTGATGATGGGGTTCGGCATCATCAGCCGCATCGGCTCGGGCCTGCTCGCCGACCGGATCGGCGGCCTGCGCACGCTCCTGATCGGCTCGGTCGCGCAAGCCTTCGCGCTGCTGTTCTATTTGGTCTTCGACAGCCTCACCTCGCTCTATCTGATCTCGGGCATGTTCGGCCTGTTCCAGGGCGGCATCGTGCCGAGCTATGCCATCATCGTGCGCGAGGCGATGCCGGCGCGCGAGGCGGCCACCCGCGTCGGCATCGTGATCTTCGCCTCCGTGTTCGGCATGTCGTTCGGCGGCTGGGTCTCCGGCGTCATCTTCGACGCCACCGGCTCCTACGCCGCGGCCTTTGCCAACGGCGTGGCCTGGAACGTGCTCAATATCGGCATCGTGCTGATGCTGCTGTGGCGGGCCCGCACGCGGCTGGCGCTGGTAGCGTCATGATCGGTAGGGTGGGCTAATCGGCCACTTGCACAGAAGCTTGCCTACAAAGATAGAAGCGTGCCCACCCTCTAAAGCGATGTCGTCGATACAATGGTGGGCACGTCGCTCCGCGCGATGCGAAGCATCGTCGCGTCGGCGCCTTCGCCCACCCTACGCCTCGTATGTCCGTTCGACATGGAATGATTTCGCCGTGATGCGCCAGGTGCCGTCGATGCAGTGCCAGGCGAGATAGTCGAGATATTGCTGGTCATTGATGCGGACCCGGACCTTGACCATGGCCTGCGTGGGCGAGGCGAAATCGACCAGCAGCACCTCTTGCAGCCGCGGCGCGTTCTTCGATTGCGGCGAGGGGCGCGCGGCGAGGTTGTTGCGATAGACGGCGGCGGGGATGAGCTTCAATTCGCCCTCGCGGAGTCCATGCAACTGCGCGCTCGGCGCAAACACGGCATCGAAGCGCGAGACGTCGTTGTCATACATCAGCGCGAAATAGCGCTCGACGGCTTCGAGCAGGGGTTCGACGGCAGGGTTCTCGTGCATGGCGGTCACTCCGTTCGGGCGGGAATTCCGGCTTCACCATCCCACGAAGAGGCGAGACGGGTCCTTGCG
This sequence comes from Bradyrhizobium sp., assembly GCF_019242285.1. Lineage (GTDB taxonomy): Bacteria > Pseudomonadota > Alphaproteobacteria > Rhizobiales > Xanthobacteraceae > Bradyrhizobium. Next base: position 23,350 of record NZ_JAFAVV010000476.1, on the reverse strand, counting down.
AAATGCGCTAATATTGGTGCTCATGGCGCAATGTTATGCCTCTGAAGGCCTCACGGAATACGCTTCATGTCAAAAGTCGAGCTCGATGCGGTCGACCGCCGCATTGTCAGGGAACTCCAGGCCAATGCCCGGCTGAGCAATGTCGAGCTCGCCGACAAGATCGGGTTGTCGCCGTCTCCCTGCCTGAGACGGGTGAAGCGGCTCGAACGCGACGGCTATATCGACGGTTACCGCGCCACGCTCGCCCGGGCCCGGATCGGCCTCGGCTTCTCGGTGTTCCTGGGCGTGAAGATCAGTGTCCATGCCAACGAGGAGGCCCAGCGCTTCGAGCAGGCCCTGGTCGAGATGCCGGAAGTGGTCGCCTGCCATCTGGTCTCCGGCGAGGCCGACTATTTCCTTGAAGTGGTCGTGCCCGATCTGGAAGAGTACCAGCGTTTCCTGGTCGGAAAGCTGCTCAATATGCCGATCGTCCGCGAGGTCCGCAGCAACATCGCGATCCAGACGCTCAAGGCGGGCGCGCCGCTGCCGCTTTCACATCTCGGATGAGGGCGCGGCCGGAACGAAGGACAATATCGCCGTGAAACAGATGACCCTCGACTATCGCGACGGCTCAACCGCGCTGAAGGGCGTTCTCCTCAGCGACGACTCCCGCGCCGGGAACCGCCCCGGCATCGTGCTGTTCCCGGATGCACGCGGCATCGGCGCTCACGCCATCGAACGCGCCGGCCGGCTCGCCGCGTTCGGCTTTGTCGTGCTGGTGGCCGATCTCTATGGCGATGGCGCGACCGCCCGCGACCTGCCGCAGGCCGTCGAGCTGATGGGCGCCTTGCGGGCGGATCTCGGGCACTGGCGAACGCGCGCCGAGGCGTCCCGCCTCGCTTTGTCGCAAGTCGATGGCGTGGAGCCGGCAAGGATCGCTGCGATCGGCTATTGCTTCGGCGGCACGACGGCGCTCGAACTGGCGCGGAGCGGCGCGCCGCTGGCCGCGGTCGTCAGCTTCCACGGCGGTCTGTCGAGTGAGCGGCCGGACGATGCGGCGAACATCAAGGCGAAGGTGCTGGTCTGCCACGGCGCGGCCGATGGCCTGGTTTCCATGGTGCAACTCCACGGTTTCATGGAGGCGATCGGCAAGACCGGCGTGGATTGGCAGGTGCAAGTCTACGGCAACGCGGCGCACGGCTTCACCAATCCCGAAGCGGACGATCCCAATATCCCCGACCACGGCTGCGATCCCGCGGCGGACAGGCGCTCGTGGGCGGCGATGCTCGGCCTGCTCGGGGAAGTCTTCGGAATGGCATCGCCCTAGACCGATTGCCCGGCCTTGAGCAGCGTGCAGCCGGTGATCTTCAGGCTGCCGTCTGGCTCCTGCTCCAGGGTGTAGAGCGCCTCCCAGGCCTCGCCATTGGCATCGACGATGCGGACGCGCTGCGCGATGAAGCCGCGTTCGCTGCGCGCCTCGCCGAATTCAAAACTGCGGTGGCGATAGATCGGCGCGTAGGATTGCCGCACCATCAGCATGAAGAGATCGGCATCGGGAAACATCTGGCGGATCGCCGGCGCGGCGTAGGAATAGGCCGAGGCGGCATCGTCGCGGCCGAAGGCCTGCTCCTGGGCGCGGATCACGTTCTGCGCGGCCGCGCCGTCGTCCGCGGCAGCCGCCGGCAGTGACAACGAGAGCAGGGCAACCAGCAGCAGGACGGTGGCGCGCATGACGGGCTCCGCAACGTCTTCAACGCGCATCATCCTAACAGCGGATTGCGCAGGCAACAGGGTCAAATCTTGCAAGAGCCCGTGAGCGGTCGTGGCCCCTGGCTTCACTTTGGCAATTTGCCAATCGACTAATTCATGGTAAAGGCTGCCGTATTGTGCCGAGGATCGACATGCCCGCTTCATCCCCCTGTGTGAACCGCGACGCCATTGCGGCAAACTACCGGACCATCCGTCCCTACATCCGCCGCACCCCGTTGGTCGAGGTCGATGGCGCCGATTTCGGCATGGCCTCCATTCCGCTCCGGCTGAAGCTCGAGCAGTTGCAGCATTCGGGCTCCTTCAAGGTGCGGGGCGCCTTCACGAATCTGCTGACGCGCGAGGTGCCTGCGGCCGGAATCGTCGCCGCGTCCGGCGGCAACCATGGTGTCGCGGTCGCCTTCGCGGCGCAACGGCTCGGCAGGAAGGCCGTGATCTTCGTGCCGACGATCGCCTCGCCGTCCAAGATCGAGCTGATCCGGCGTTATGGCGCCGACATCCGCATCGGCGGCGACCGCTATGCCGATGCGCTGGCCGCGAGCGAGGAATTGTTGCGGGCAACAGGCGCGATGCCGATCCACGCCTATGACCAGGCGGAGACCATGCTCGGGCAAGGCAGTGTCGGGCTCGAGATCGAGCAGAACGCGCCTGACATCGATACGCTCCTGGTCAGCGTCGGCGGCGGCGGTCTGATCGGCGGCATCGCCGCCTGGTATGAGAAACGCGTCAAGGTGGTCGCGGTCGAATCCGACGGCGCGCCGACGCTGCACGTTGCCTTCGCAGCGGGCCGTCCGGTGGATGCGCCGGCCGGCGGCATTGCCGCCGACAGCCTGGCGCCGAAGCGGATCGGCGAATTGGTGTTCCCGATCGCCCGCGACTTCGTCGCGCCCGAGGTCGTGCTGGTCGGCGATGACGACATCCGCGCGGCGCAGCGTGCGCTATGGACCAATCTGCGCGTCGTCGCCGAGCCCGGCGGCGCCGCGGCGTTCGCCGCACTGCTCGGCGGCGCCTATCGTCCCGCGCGCGGCGAACGCATCGCCGTGCTGATCTGCGGTGCCAACACCACGGCGGTGAGGTTCGACACCTGATCAGCCTTCCGCCGCTACGTCCGACCAGGGATGGCCGATCTCGGTCGCGCCGAAGTTGGTGTCGCCGTCGCGGAGCACGGCGCTTGGGAAGGCGAACTTGCTGGGAATGGCCTGCGAGCGTGCTTCTTCATAGTCGAACCGTGCGCGCAGGGCTTCGCGCACCTCGAGCGGCAGCTTCGCATTGCCGATGACGATCGCGCCTTCGCTGGCATCGAGCCGCGGCTGACGCATCGCGGCGTCGAGATCCATTCCGAAATCCATCACGAAGGACAGCATCTGCATCACCGCCGGCAGGATGCGGCGGCCGCCGGAGGCGCCGACCGCGAGCCGCCTTCCATCGGCGGCTTCCGCCACGACGGGCGTATAGTTGGTGAGGCAGCGTCTGCCGGGTGCGAGCGAGTTGGGGCCGCCGGGGGTCGGATCGAACCACATGATGCCATTGTTCATGACGATGCCGCTCTGCGGCAGCACGTATTTCGAGCCGAAGGTCGACAGCAGCGTCTGCGTCACCGCCGCCATGTTGCCGTCGCGGTCGACGATCGAATAATGCGTGGTGCAGGCGGGCGCGAGATGCTCGGCGCCGAGCGCGCGCCGGCCGTCGGCATCGCCCATGCCATTGAGCCGCTCGCGATAGGCCGCTTGCAGCGCCAGTGCGCAGGCCGTGAAGCTCGTGGCATCCGGCGCGCCGCGCGGCTGCAAGCTTTCTTGCAGCAATCGCAAGGCATGCGCCAGCGTCGGGCCGGCGGTGAGCTCGGGCGTCGCGTGGACCATGCCGCCGCGATAGGGAATGTGCAGAGGCTCGCGCAGCTCTGCGCGGAACGCGCCGAGATCGCCCGTCGTGAGCGCGCCGCCGCCGGCCTGGACGTCGGCCGCGATGCTGTGCGCGAGCTCGCCCTGGTAGAAATCCCGCGCTCCCTTTTCGGCGAGCTGCGCCATGGTGGCCTTGAGCGCATCCTGCCGCAGCCGCACGACCGACCGGATGCCCCATTGCGGATTGGGCGGCAGCCCGTCCTCGAGGAACGCCGCCGCGCTGGCGGCATAGCGGCGCAGATCTGCCGCGGACGACGAGATCATCAAGGTCGTGAACCAGTCGACCAGCAGGCCCTCGCCCGCGAGCCTGACGCTGGGCGCCAGCAATTCCTTCCAGGGCATCCTGGCGTAGCGGCGATGCGCCTCCGCCATGCCGGCGACGACGCCGGGCACTGCGATCGAGCCGGGACCCTGGAGATTGCGGTCGTCCTTCACCCGCGCCCAGGGGAAGATGTCGGACGCGACGCCTTCGACCAGCGGATAGTCCTCGACGCGCAGACTTTCCGGCGCGCGCATGCCGTAGTCGATCACCTCGGTGCGGTTCTCGCGGGCCCGGTAGAGCACCATCGCGCCGCCGCCGCCAGGCCCGCTCATCCAGGGCTCGAGGACGCCGAGCGCGAAGCCGACGGCAACCACGGCATCGAGGCAGTCGCCGCCGGCCGCGAGCACCGCGGCGCCGATCTGAGCGGCCTTGCGCGATTGCGCCGCGACGACGCCGCCGGTCGAGCGGACCGCCGGTTTCCGCAGCGCGAGCGTGTCGGAAAAAAGATCGGGCATGCTGATGCCTCTTTGCTTGTGTTACTTCGGCGCGGATGGCCACCACGGGTACTGGCTCGGCATGTCCTGCGAGACCTTGCCCGGAAAGGCCGGCGGGCGTTTTTCCAGGAAGGCCCGCACGCCCTCGCGCACGTCGGCATGCGCGCCGCGCTCGATCGACATCGGCTTGTCGAGCGCGAGCAGTTCGAACGGGTCGGGCGCGCCGGCGAAGCGCCACAGCATCTGCCGCGTCAGCGCCACCGCCACGGCCGAAGTCTGCTCGGTCATCTCGCGCGCGATCTCCTTGGCGCGGTCCAGAAGATCGGCCGGCTCGACCACCTCGCTGACGAGGCCGCCGCGCAGCGCCTCGTCGGCCTCGAAGGTCCGCCCGGACAGGCACCAGCGCAACGCCTGCGGCAGACCGACCAGTTTGGGCAGGAACCAGGCGCTGCCGGCTTCCGGCACCAGCCCACGGCGCGCAAAGATGAAGCCGATCCTGGCGCCCCTGGCGGCGATGCGGATATCCATCGGCAGCGTCATGGTGATGCCGACGCCAACGGCCGGTCCGTTGATCGCCGCAATCGACGGCTTGCGGCAGTTGAAGATCGCCTCGACGAAGCGGCTGCCCCCGGTTCTCGGGCTTGCGAACACACCCGCGCCATGCTGGCCCGAGGTGTCGAAGCTCGTAGCCCCGCCGGACACGTCGGCGCCGGCACAGAAGGCGCGGCCCGCGCCGGTGACGATGATGGCGCGGATCGCGTCATCGCCGTCGGCGCTCACGAAGGCCTGAGTGAGTTCCGCGCCCATCTGTCCGGTATAGGCGTTCAGCCTGTCGGGGCGATTCAGCGTGACGATCAGGCAGGCGCCGTCGATCTCGCAGGTGATGTGCTGGTGCTCCATGGCTTCCCGTCCCTGATCGATGGTTTCTTCTTGTCAGGGACAGCCTGCCGGACACGGCGCGACCGTGTCCAGCCCGTTCGAGCGCCTGAGACGCCTGGAGCCCGGGTGAGCGAAGCGATACCCGGGAATGAGGCCCCGCATGTCGCTGCGCTCATGCGGGCTACGCTCCGCATCGTCGGGCCTCATGAATGCGATTTCTCGCGTTCGAAGCAGAGCCGCGCCTCACGGCCGGCGGCAGACCAGGTCGATCTCGATCAGCGCGTCATAGGCAAGCCCGGTGACGCCGACGCAGGTGCGCGCCGGCAGGCGATCGGGCGCGAAGAAGGTGCGATAGGTCGCGTTCATGGTGGCGAAGTCTTCCTTGAAGCGCGTCAGGTAAACCCGCGCCATGACGGCATGTTCGAGGCCGAGGTCGAGGCCTTTGAGAATGATCTTCAGGTTTTCCATCACCGCCTTGGTCTGCGCCACGATGCCATCGGGCAGCACGCCTGGAGCGGCAGGACTGTCGGGCATCTGGCCGGTGACGAAGACAAAACCGTCGGTCTCGACGGCGTGGCTGAAGGGCGATACGGGCTTTGGCCCGTTCGCGAACATGTGGAACTTCATCGGGCTCTTCCTTTGCTTGATGATCAGCTCGCGTCCCGAAACAGGCTCTTCTTCAGGATCGCATGCACGCCCCAATTGCCATCGACGACCTGGGTGACGCCGAAATCGACCGCGGCCGACATCAGCGCGATCGCCTCGTCCTCGCTCAACCCTTTAACCTGCATCAGGAAGCGGCGCATCTTGCGGAAGGCGTCCTTCATGGCGAGGTCGAGCGAGGAATTGGCGTAGACCTCGCTCTGTCCCTGCGCGCCGAATTCGGCGAGGTAGTTCGGATGGCTGAAGCCGGTCAGCACCCAGTCAGTCTCGGTCTCGATCAGGGGATAGGACAGGTCCGCGAACGGCTGGCCCGAGAGGTTGCCTTTCTTGTGCAGGATGACCTGGAACGTGCCGGTCATCGAGCACTCGATCGCCGTGCCGCTCAACTCGCCGTCGCCTTGCGCTGCATGGGGATCACCGACCGAGAGCAGCGCGCCGGGCACCGAGACCGGCAGATAGATGGTCGCGCCCTTGCCCAGCCGCCAGTTGTCGAGGTTGCCGCCGAAATAGGACGGCGGAATCGAATCGACGAAGTCGGCCTCGCGCGGCGCCACCGCGATCACGCCGAAATGCGGCCGCAGCGGAATGCGGATGCCGTCGAGCACGGCGTGGCGGCGTTTCACCGTGTGCGGCGCAATGGGGATGCCGGGATAGTCATAGGTGGGGTGGACGACGCCGAACGGATCGGTCTGCGGCTCGAAGCGATAGGAGTAGAGCGCGCATGCATGCGGCTCGCTGTCGGCTGCGAAGATCTCGTAGATGGTGACGACCTCGCGCGGCTTCGGTCCGCCGAGAAACTCGTCGTAGTGATAGCCCCACCAGGCCGCGACGCTGGAACCGAACACGCGCCCCTTGTGCTGCGGGTGCCGGCTTTCGCGCGGCACGATGTCGAGGATGCGGACCTCCAGCACATCGCCGGGCTGCGCGTCCTTTACCGCGACCGGGCCGGTGCAGATGTGCACCCCAAAACCTTCGCCGGCGCCGCGGCCGAACACGCTGGCATCGATCGGGCCGGCGCCGCGCCGGTCGACATTCTTCTTGACCGCGGTCCAGCCGAACACGCTTTCGGCGCCGCCATCGCCTGCGATCATGCGCTCGGGATCGTCGGAAGCGTGCTGCGACAATGTCTCGATGGTGATGGTGTCGCCGGAGGCGATCTCGGCCTGCGGCGGCAGTGAGCGGCTGAAATACCCCCAGTGCACGCGCTCGGCATCGGCGGCGAGGTGGTGATGGGCCGGACCGGTCGATGCAGTCGCGGTGCTGCTCCTGGCGCAGGGCGATGCGCCCTTGACGGCGAGCTTGTCGTGACCCTTCAGCAGCGCCAGCGCTTCCTGCGGCCAGCCGCGCTGACTGCTTGCCGCAGGCCGCGTCGCGCCACGTTCCGCCTGCCGCTGACGGAGCTCGCGCGGCGGCAATCCGAATCTGTGGCGAAAGCTGCGGCTGAAATGCGCGGCATCGGCAAAGCCATAGGTATAGGCGATCTCGGAGATCGAGCGGTGCGTCTCGGCCGGGTTCGACAGGTCGGCCCAGGCGCGTTGCAGCCGCCGCTCGCGGATATAATGGGTGAAGTTGTCGCCGACGCCTTCGAATAGTTTCTGCAGATAGCGCTCGGAGATGCCTTCCGCCTGGGCGACGCGGAGCGGCGAAAGCGCGGTATCGTCGAGCCTTCGCTCGATGGTCTGGCAGATGCGGTGCAGGATCGCGGCCTGCGTGGCGCTGCCGGGGCCTTCCGCGCTCGGCACCGCGAGCCGGTGCACGAGCGTCAGCAAGAGGTCGACCAGGCTTTAGGCGAGCGTCGCCCACTCGGCATCGTCGAGCGTCTCCAAGACCCGCGCGCTGGCCTCCAGGGTCCGCGCGAACACGTCGGCGAAGCCGCCCGGCGCCACCACATGCGGTTCAGCCAGCCTCGGCCGGGCGGCGATCCGGCCATGCAGCGCATCGGACGTCACCGACAGCACCACCGCGCGCATCGCCGGCTGGAACAGCACGCTGCAGTCGCCATGCCGCGGCAGCAGCAGGAGCCGGCCGGCGGGTATGATGCGATGGCCGGTGCGGCTTGCCAGCACCACGCCGTCCTCGACCGGCAGCAGCGCGACCGGCAGATCCTCGTTCGGGAGCAGCAGCGGCGAGATGCCCTGGGCGCTGGCGGCGATTCGTGTCAGCGCCACGCCGGGGGCCTGTCGATGCGACGCCGTGGCGTGGCCGCCGTCGGCGGTATTGGCGGAAGCGGGAGCAGGCTTGAGGCCGGCCGCGCTCAGCACGTCCCGCCATGCCTCCGGGCGGTCGTCCTGCGGATAGGATTCACTCGTGAACGGACGGAAGCTCATGCATCGACCCAACACGGGGATCGAAGCAACCCCCATGCCAGCCGGCCGCATTCGCGCGCCATCATGGCCGCGTCAAAACCGAGCTCATTTCTGATCAGCGGCCGAAAGCCGCCTTGCTTCAACGCATTAATCGCACCTGAACACGTTCTTCCTGATCGTGCCGTGGACGCCCCAATTGGCATCCACGACCTGGGTGACGCCGAAATCCGCGCCGACCGACATCAGCGAGATCGCCTCATCCTCGCTCAGGCCGTGCACCGTCATCAGGAACCGGCGGAGCTTGCGGAAGGCATCCCGCATCGCGCGGTCGAGGCTCGAATGATTGGCGATCTCGGTCTGCGCGTTGGCGCCGAGCTCGGCGAGGTAGTTCGGATAGGTAAAACCGTACACCGACCAGGCCTGCTCGGTTTCCAGCAACGGGTGGGCGAGACCTTCAAGCGCGGTGCCGCCGAGCTCGTTGTTCTTGTGCAGGATGAACTCGAAGTCGCCGGTGAGCGAGGTTTCGATCGCGGTGCCGCCGAGCTCGCTATCGCCTTGTGCTGCATGAGGATCGCCGACGGAGAAGAACGCGCCGGGCACTGCGACCGGATAGTACATCCGCGCGCCCTTGCCGATGCGCCAGTCGTCGATGTTGCCGCCGGTGTGGCCGGGCGGGATCGAGGAGACGAAATCGGCCTCTGCCGGCGCGAGCCCCATGGTGCCGAAATGCAGCCGTGCCGGCACCTTGACCGCCTTCAGGATGTTCTCTCGCCTGGTGATGGTCGCATGGTCGACCCGCACGCCCGGATAGTCGATGGTCGGATGCACGATGCCGTCGGGGTCGGTCTGCGGCGTCCAGACATAGTTGTAGACGGCCTTGGCGAACGGCTCGCCCGAGGTGTCGAGCTCGAAGATGGTGATGACCTCGCGCGGTTTCGGCGCCTCGATCAGGTCGTGATAGTGAAATCCCCAATTCGCGGCAGCGTTGGAGCCGAAGCATTTGCCGGCGTGGCAGGCGTTGCAGCTCGGCCGCGGCCGGATGTCGAGGATGCGCACCTCGAGGATGTCGCCGGGCTCGGCGCCCTCGACCGCGACCGGGCCGGTCAACAGATGCACGCCGAGGCCTTCGCCGGAGCCGCGGACGAACGGGCCTTCGGCAGGACCGGCGCCGCGGCGCGCCACCGCCTTGTGCTCCCGCGTCCAATGGAACACGCTCTCCGCGCCGGCATCGCCTGCGATCATCCGCTCGTAATCGTCGTTGGCGTGATGGGTCAGGGTCTCGATGGTGGCGCGGTCGCCCGAGCGCAAGGTGAGCGCCGGCGCGACGACCTTGGAGAAATAGCCCCAGTGAACCGTCGTCGGTGAAACCGGCAGCAGATGGTGCTTCATGCAAGGGCCTCTTGGCAGAACGGATGCGACGTCGTTGAAGTTGATGTGAAGGGCGAGCTCATCGCGCCGGCTCCGGCGTCCGATCGGCATCCACGACGCTGAGGAAGCGCGCGGTCATGGGGTGGCGCGGGTTGGACAGCACCTCATGCGCCGGCCCTTCCTCCAGAATCCTTCCGTCGCTCAGGAATGCGACGCGGTCGGCGACCTCGTCGGCGAAGCGGAGCTGGTGGGTGGAGATGATCATGGTCAGCCCGTCGTCGATCGCGAGCCGCCGGATCACCTCCAGCACCTCGTTGACGAGTTCGGGATCGAGCGCCGAGGTCGGCTCGTCGAGCAGCAGCACGCTCGGATTGGGCGCCAGCGCGCGGGCGATGGCGACGCGCTGCTGCTGGCCGCCGGAGAGATGCCGCGGCAGCGCGTCGGCGCGATGGCTCAGTCCGACCCGCTCCAACAGTTCCCGGGCGCGGCGGTCGGCGTCGGTCCGGCTCGCGCCGTGCACCCAGCGCAGGGGGCCGGCGATGTTCTCCTTCGCGGTCAGATGGCTGAACAGGTTGAACTGCTGGAACACCATGCCGACGCCGACATGGGCGCGTTCGTTGGCGATGGCGCGTGGCGACAGCCGCTTGCCGTCGTCACCGAAGCCGAGTCGCCTGCCACCGACCCGAATGGTGCCGCCATCCCAGCTCTCCAGGTGGTTGATGCAACGGAGCAGCGTGCTCTTTCCGGAGCCACTGGGGCCGAGCAGGGCCAGCACCTCGCCGATCCGCACCGTGAGGTCGAGGCCGTTCAGCACAGATTGAGCATCATAGCGCTTGCGCAGGTCCTTCACCTCGACGGCGATGTTGTTGCGCGCGACGGTCGCGGCACGCCTGGCACGGTCCGCCTCGGTCAGCGCCGGCGATGGCGTCAGGGCGAGGCCGGGCGTCATCTCCTTCATCTTGCCGCACGCGGAGGAGGGCTTGGCCGTGAGATCGACGCGGCGCCAGGGCAGATAGTCGGCGAGCCGTCGCTGGCGGCTGGCGCGGTCGAGGTCGAGCAGCCATTCCAGCGCGAGCTGGATCGCGGCGACGGCCCCGGTCAGAACGAGATAGAGCAGGCCGGAGGCGAAGAAGATCGAGAAGAAATCGAAGGTCGAGGAGGCGAGCTGGGTCGAGCGCAGCGTCAATTCCTGCACCGCGATGACGGATGCGAGCGAGGAGTTCTTCAGCGCACTGACCGATTCGTTGCCGAAGGCGGGGATCATGGTACGGATCGCCTGCGGCGCGATGATCCGCCGCATCAGCACGGACGGCGTCATGCCGAGCGCCTGGCCGGCCGCGATCTGGCCGCGATCGACGCCGAGCACGCCGGCACGCAGCATCTCGGCGATGAACGGCGCCTCGTTGCAGGCGAGCGCCAGCCCTGCGGCCATGACGGCAGGCAGCTTGATGCCGATATGCGGCAGCGCGTCGTAGGCGAACACCATCTGCAGGATCAGCGGCGTGCCGCGGAAGATCACGGTGTAGCCGCGGGCGAAGGCGGCCAGCAGCCAGAAGCGGCTGAGCTGCATCGCCGCCAGCCACAGCCCGAGGATCAGCCCGCCGATCAGCCCGAGGGCCGTGACCTGAAGGGTCAGCTCGATGCCCTGAAGCAGATAGGGCAGGCTGAGATAGTGCAGGAACAGCGACATCTGGTTCAGGTGACGTAGGGTGGGCTAAGGCGCGGACGCGACGATGCTTCGCATCGCGCGGAGCGCCGTGCCCACCGTTGTTTCGACAGCATCGCTCGGGATGGTGGGCACGCTTCTGCCTTTGTGTGGTGTGCGCCCGTGCATGTGGCCGCTTAGCCCACCCTACGACTCCCCGTAAGGACTGGGAGAGGAAGCGCACTGCGTCCGCCGATAGTGCTTCGACTGACGAGAAGCCGTGCGCGTCAATCCGCCACGAGGATGTCCGGCTCCTTGAAGTTGTTGACGTCGAGCTCCCACTTCTTCAGCAGCTCCATGTGGATGCCGGCCTTCTGCACCTCGATCAGGGCGGCCATCACCGCGTCGCGGAATTGCGGCTTGTCCTTCGGCACGGCGATGCCGACGGAGTAGGGGATGGTGACCGCGATCGCCTTCTCGAGCTTGTCCGGATTGGCCTTCACCGCCTGGTCGACGGTGTTGACGTCGTTGACATAGGTATCGGCGCGGCCGGCGAGGATCGCCTGGATGCAATTCGCGTTGTTGTCATAGAGTTGCAGCGTCGGCTCCGCCTTGCCCTCGGCCTTGCATTTCGGCATCAGGTCCTGCACCAGCGGCACCTCGACGAAGCCGGTGTTTTCGGCCGCGGCTGCGCCGCACATGGTCATGTCGATGCCGTGGATGCCCTTCGGGTTGCCTTTGGCGACCAGCACGCCGTCGAACACCTTCGAATAGGTGATGAAGTCGGCGGCCTTGGCGCGCTCCTTGGTGGCGTAGATGTCGGAGATCACGATGTCGGCCTGGCCGCTCGCGAGCGTGGTCAGGAGGGCGGCGAACGTCACCGGCTTGTAGGTCAGCTTGAAGCCGAGGCAGTCACCGATCGCCTCGCCGATGTCGATGTCGAACCCGACATATTTGCTGGGATCGTTCGGATCGATCGCCTCATAGCCCGGCGTGTGCGGGTTGATCGCGTTGACCAGCGTCTTGCCCTTCCATTCCGGATATTTCGTCTGCAGCGCCGTGCAGCCGGCGGGCGTGGCGGCCTGGCTACCTGCCGGCATGAGAAATCCGGTGGCGACGATCGCGGCGAGCGCGGCAACCCACGCGCGCCCCGCTTTGAGAAAAAGCCAATTCTGCATGTTGCCAGCTCCTCCGAGTTGTTGTGCGAGCGGCCGCGGCGTCCTGCGCGTCTCGCCGCGGGCAAGGCTCGCGGGCAAGGCTCGCGGGCAAGGCTCGCGGGCCAAGGCTCGAAGGAAATCCTAGGGGCGCGGTGCGGCAGCTCGCTTGTCCGGGGGCGCACAAAAATTTGGATCGGCCCGAGCTAAAATTTGGGCGGTCGCTGCACAAAAAGTAAACGCGGGGCTCGTGGACTTCATTTGCCCGTGTTACCGCCACTCGCCGAAGCGCGGGCACGCCACGGCGCCCGGCGAGGCGCGGCGCGCGCCACAAGCCCCACTCGATCCACCGCGTCAGTTGTGGCTTCACTTGTGCGACGAAGCTACCTGCGCAACAGGAAGAGGACCTACGATTGTCAGACTGGATCGACCACGCCGTCTGGTGGCACATCTATCCGCTCGGCTTCGTCGGCGCGGAGCGTGAGGCGCGCGACTGTCCCGAGATCAGGCATCGTCTCGGCAAGCTCGATCCCTGGCTCGACTATGCGGCGAAGCTCGGGGTTTCGGGCATCCTGCTCGCACCGGTCTTCGCGTCCTCAACGCATGGCTATGACACCATCGATCACTTTGCGATCGACCGGCGGCTCGGCGACATCGCCGACTTCGATTCCCTGATCGCGGCGGCGCATCGCCGCGGCCTGCGGGTCGCGCTCGACGGCGTGTTCAACCATGTCGGCCGCGAGTTTCCGGCCTTTCAGCGCGCAATCAAGGACGGCCCGCAATCGAGCGAGGCGTCCTGGTTTCGTCTGACCTGGCCAGCCGGTGCGCCTGCCGGCACGGAGCCCGACTACGCGACGTTCGAAGGACACCGGCAGCTCGTCGCCCTCAACCACGACGAGCCCGCGGTTGCCGATTACGTCACGCGCGTGATGATCACCTGGCTCGATCGCGGCATCGACGGCTGGCGGCTCGATGCCGCCTATGCGGTGCCGCGGCCGTTCTGGCGCAGGGTGCTGCCCGCAGTACGCGCCCGCCATCCGCAGGCCTATCTGTTCGGCGAGGTCATTCACGGCGACTATGCCGCCTTCGTTCACGACACGGGCGTCGACGCGGTCACCCAATACGAATTGTGGAAGGCGATCTGGAGTTCGCTGAACGATCGCAACCTGTTCGAGCTCGCCTGGGCGCTGAAGCGGCATGATGCGATGCTCGAATCCTTCGTGCCGCAGACCTTCATCGGCAATCATGACGTGACGCGGATCGCGAGCCGGCTTTCCGACCAGCGGCATCTTCCTCATGCGCTCGCGATCCTCTTGACCTGCGCCGGCACGCCGTCGATCTATGCCGGCGACGAGCAAGCCTTTCGCGGCCTCAAGGAGGATCGCGCCGGCGGCGACGATGCGATCCGGCCGGCCTTTCCCGCCAGCCCCGACGGCCTCGCGCCGTTCGGCTGGCCGGTCTATCGTCTGCACCAGGAGCTGATCGGGCTGCGGCGCCGGCATCCGTGGCTGCATCGCGCGCGGAGCCGCGTGGTCGAGCTTCACAACACCGATCTCGTGCTCGAAGCGTCGTTCGAAGGGAGCCGGCTGTGGCTCGCCCTCAACATCGCCGACGTGCCGGCGGTGCATGCCATCGATGCGGCGGCCGACCGGCTGGCCGGCGACGTCGCCGTCCGGCGCAAGGGTGCGACGACCGAGATCGCGCTGCCGCCGCACGGCTGGGGGGTCGTCGGCTAGCGCTCCGAAGTCAGCCACTCGGCAGATGCGCCAGGTACTCGTAGACGGCGCGCAGGGTGTCGTCGTCCATCCTTCCGATCGGTCGCCCCGGCATCTGCTTGCCGAGCTCGTGACCGTTCGGATCGATGCCGGTGCGCAAGGTCGCGGCGAACTGCGCGAACGTCCATCCCTTGACCAGGCGGAGATCGGGACCCAGCGGCCCGAGCTGGCCTGAGACGCCGCCGGTCAGATCCTTGCCGTGGCATTTTTGCTCGACGTGTCGACGACCTTCAGATCCACCGTCGGCGCGCTACGCGTGTGCAGCCTCAACAACCCGAGGATCAGGAGCACGCTGACCGATGCGGCCACCAGTGACAGCAGCGCCGTCAGCGCGGCGCCGCCCCATTTCAGGACACGGTTCTGGGCGCGCCAGACGCGAAAGCCCGACCAGCACAGCAGGGTAGTCGTGGCGATCGAAATCGTCGGGTTGAGCAATTCGAACATTAAAATCTCTCCAGAGTTCCGTTCGGCGGACAGGCCGGTCGGTTTGCGCGACAATTCGTGTCGGCGGCGGAGAGTGGCCGGCGGCGCAATACGGGATGATTTCGACGGATTCGTTTCCGGTTACGGGCGTAGCGCGGCTGCTGAGAGGCGCTGGGCTTTGCACGAACGCGAACTATGCGCCAGATCACAAACCAACGGTAACAAATTGATCTCTCAATCGTGTGCTGCCCCGCAATATGGCTTGCTCTATAGGCCGAATGGGGATTTGGAGGTATCTGAGTGATTGGAAGGTCTGAGCATATTTTTATCGGCCGGCCCCCCCAGCCGTCTCACATGGAAATCGACGGATCAGACAGACCCACTGCGGGACCGTCCGTGCCATCGGCCCTGGGTGGCGGCTCCGACCGGAAGGTGGCCACCTGCCTCGTCGTCGAGGACGACAGCACGATGCGGCACCTCGTGATGAATTATCTCGAGGAGCACGACATCCGCGCCATCTCCGCCTCGCGCCGCCATGAGGTGGTCGGTCTGCTCGCGCGGAGCCAGCCGGACCTGGTGGTCCTCGATCTCCGGCTGGGCCAGGACGACGGCCTCGATCTGTTGCGCGAGATTCGTGCCCTCTCGGACGTGCCGGTGATCATCACCACCGGTCATCGCCGCGACGAGATCGATCGCGTGGTCGGTCTCGAGCTGGGTGCCGACGATTACATCACCAAGCCGTTTGGATTGAGAGAATTGCTGGCCCGCATCCGCGCGGTTCTCCGGCGGCGCGAGGTCGGACAGGCCGTGGGCTCGCGCGACGGCGACAAGGGGCGCTGCCGTTTCGGTGGCTGGCTCCTGGATCGGCGCCATCGCCGGTTGACCGATTCCAGTGGGGCGCCGGTGGCGTTGACCAAGGGCGAATACGCGCTGTTGATCGCGTTTCTCGATGCGCCGCAGCGGCCGCTGTCGCGTGAGCAGCTCTTGCAGGCTACGCGCATCCACGAGGATGTCTTTGATCGCAGCATCGACGTGCAGGTGCTGAGGCTGCGGCGCAAGCTGGAGCGCGATCCGAGCGCGCCGTCCATCATCCGCACCGAACGCGGCGTCGGCTACGTCTTCGCGCTGCCCGTCGAGCTCCTGTGACGGGGAAGCGATGACGCGCAGCGCGACGCGCGCGACGGCGCGGTCCATTACAAGCGTAGCCATAAATCGCCGTGGCGGAATGCTGCGGAAACATGCGCCCGGCAGAGTCTCCCGCATTGACGTAGTCTGGGAGAATTCAATGTCGTCCGTAAAGCATTTCTACCGGTCTCGAATCGTATCGCGCGCCAGCTGGCCGCGGCAGTCCGATCGGCGCGCGATCGTCTATCGCCCCTTCGACGATGGCAGGCCGTCATCGGCGATCGGCGCCAAGCGAATGCGGCCGTCGGCCTTCCGGAAAAGTGTCGTGAGAGCTGGCACGCATGTTGCGTATCTCGCCGGTCATGCGTTTCCGAATCTGCTGCTTGCGGCCGGATCCTGGGTGGTCGCCGAGGTGCTGGCGGGATGCGCGACCTATGCGGAGGCGATGTATTGCATTCCGCCGGCCACGCTGCATCATGAAGGCGCTGCCGAATGCGCGTCTTCCCGACCCTCGCTGCCGAGCCACGGGCCTGCACGCGGAAAGCCCGACCTGCGCGTGATTCTGGGAAACGGGAGCTCGCACACCGAACCACCGAAAGATCTGCCGCAGGCGGCTGGCGAGGGTGCCGACCGCGCCGCAGATGCTGAGCAGCCGCCGGCGATTGCCACAGGCTGGCGCATCGCGATCGCCGCGCCCGCCGTGCGGCTCATGGCGAAATGGCAGCGCGCGCAATCGCGGCGCCGCGCGCTGGCGGAGCTGCGAGGGCTCGACGATCCGACGCTGCGCGATGTCGGGCTCACGCGCTCCGACATCGAATACGCCGCGCGGCAGGGGATCTATCTGGGATGAGGCGATGGTTGCCGGTGCGATTGGTGTTGCTGGCGGTGTCGGGCCTGCTGTCGCTGGCTTGCGCGATGCTCGTCGGCGCGGCGATCGCGCAGGCGCCGTCCGGTCCGGACGCGTTCCAGGTGGAACTCGTGCCGGACCAGGAGCCGATCACCCATTTGTCGGGCCCGCCCGATGCCGATCCGCTCAAGCTCGCGCTCGGCGAAACGCTGTTCTCCGATACGCGCCTGTCCGCGGACGGAACGCTGGCCTGCGTGTCCTGCCACGATATCCACAGCAACGGTGCCGGCAGCGGTCGTCCGGCCCGCGATGGATCGAAGCCGCCGTTCGATACGCTGAGCATCTTCAATGCATCCCTGAATTTTCGCCTGGACTGGCGCGGCAAGTTCCGCGAGCTTGCCGCACAGGCGGAGGCGTCGCTGGAAAATCCGCTGTACATGAAGACCAGCGCCGACGAGGTCGCGCTCAAGCTGAACCACGACCCAAAGCTCGTCGCCGATTTCCTGGCGGCCTACGGCCGTGCGCCGGATCGCGAGAACGTCCTGGACGCGCTCGTGACGTTCGAGCGCTCGCTGGTGACCCCGGGGAGCCGGTTCGACCGCTGGCTCGGCGGCGATGCGTCCGCACTTTCGGCCAGCGAGCTCGAGGGCTATCGGCTGTTCAAATCGTTCGGATGCAGCTCCTGCCATCAGGGGCGCAACGTCGGCGGCAACCTGTTCGAACGACAGGGCGTCTTTCACCCGTTGGTGCGAGGACCGCCCGAGATCGTGCGTGTGCCGAGCCTGCGTAACGTCGCGGCGACCGCGCCGTATTTTCACGACGGCAGCGCGGCCACCCTGCAGGATGCGGTGCGCAGGATGGCAAGGGCGCAGCTCGACCGCACCCTGACCGATCCGCAGATCGAATCGATCGTCGGCTTCCTGCAGACGCTGACGGGAAATTATCGCGGCTCGCCGGTCACCGGAGCGCCACGATGAAGTTGATCCCGGCCGCCGCCACCGTGGGCTTCCTGATCGTGCTGCTGACGTGGCTGTCGCTGCGCGCGGTCAATCCGGAAGCGGAAGGGTTCGACCACGCCTTCACCGAGATCGAGCGCTTTGGCATGGTCGAGAACGGGCTTTATCGCGACGTCTTCGCGGCGCGTGCCGGCACGTTGCGCAACTACGATCCGCTGGTGAGGGAGATCCGCGATCTGCGCGTCTCGCTCGACCGCTTGCGCGGGACCGCCGCAATCGATGTGGAAACCACCGAGGCGATCAACCGCCTGGCGGCCTCCGTCGACCAGCAGGAAGACCTGGTCGAGCATTTCAAGAGCCAGAACGCGCTGCTGCACAACTCGCTGTCGTTCTTCGGACGCACCAGCGCCAAATCGGTTTCGCCGGAGCTGGATCCCGTGATCAGTGCAGCCGCGGCCGCGATCCTCAATCTCACGCTCGATACCTCCTCCGTCGTTGTTCAGGAGGCACAGAACCGGTTGGACGACCTCGACCGCGAGGCTGTTCATAACGGCCAGGGTGATGCGGTCGAGAGCCTGCTGGCGCATGGTCGGCTGGTCGCTCGCATGCTTCCATCGGTCGACGGCAGGTTGCGCAGCTTGGCCGCGCTGCCGAATGTGGAGCAGCAGAATGCGCTGCGCGCGATGATCCTGAAGCGCCAATCCGTCTCGCGGGAGCAGGCCCGGCAGTACCGTCGCGTGCTCTATGGCCTGTCGCTGGTTCTGGTGGCTTTCCTGGTCCAGCTTGCGCTCGGACTGAGAAAGCGTTCCAGCATCCTGCGGCGTCGCTCCGCGTTGGAGCACGTGATCGCCGCGATCTCGATGCGCTTCCTCGAGGCGCAGCCTCACGGCCTCGATGAGGAGATCGACCGCGCGGTGGCCGCCATCGGGATCTGCATCGGCGCGGACCGCATTTATCTGGTGACCACGGGAGCCAGACGGCGGTTGCATGTCTGGCACAAGCCCGGGATGGAGCCTCCCCCGGGATGGCCCGAGCGTGCTCCCGAAATGGCGGCCCGGATCGGCGTCGGGGGCGATGGCATCGTGCATGTCGCCCGGGTTTCAAAGATGCCGCCGGGCGAAGACCAGGCGGCTCTGCTCGGTTTCGGCCTCGGAGGATGGGCCTGCGCGACGACCATCAACAGCGACGGCACCCGCGTGCTGCTGGGCTTCGACGTGGTCGGCCGACCGTGCGGTATCGCGGCGCCGGGAGAGCTGTCGCTGGCGCGCACGGCGCTCGACACCATCGTCCATGCGCTCGAACGGCATACGGTCGAGATGGAGCGCGCGCGGCTGGAGTCGCGGCTCCGGCAGGCCACACGGATGGAGAAGATCGGGATCTTCACCAGCGGCATCGCGCACAATTTCAACAACATCCTCGGCGGCATTCTCGGTCATGCCGAGGTGATGGCCGACCATGTCGGCTCGAACACCAAGCTCGTGCGCAATCTCGCCGGCATCCGCCTCAGCGCGGAGCGGGCACGGGATCTCATCGACGAGATATTGGGCTATGGACGACGGCGCGACGTGCCGCGCAAGCTGCTGAATCTATGCGACGTGGTGGGAGAGGTCGCGTCGCTGCTCGAGGTCTCGCTGCCCTCGAGCGTCGAGCTCGCCATCCGCCATCCCGAGGGCAAGCTGATGATCTGCGGCGAGCCCGCCCAGCTGCAACAGGTGATCCTCAACCTCTGCAACAACGCGGCGCATGCGATGCCGGATGGCGGCCGCATCGAGATCGCGGCCGAGCAGCGCGAGCTGCGGAAGGCACGGCCTTTGAGCCACGACGAGATTGGTCCCGGCCGCTATGTGTGCATCACCGTGACCGATAACGGCTCCGGCATGGACGAGCTCACGCTGACGCGGATCTTCGAACCGTTCTTCACCACGCGATCGTCGGGAAACGGCCTTGGGCTTGCGACGGCGCGCGAGATCGCGCGCGAGCATGGTGGGGTGGTGAGCGTGCAGAGCAAGCCCGGCGAGGGCAGTCGCTTCGAGGTCTGGCTGCCCGAGGCGACGGCGGTCGGGCAGATGCCGGAGCCGGACAGTGTCGGGCTTCCGGCGGGAGCGGGCGAGACCGTCATGCTGGTGGCCGGCAGCGAGCGCCTGCTGCGGGACGAGGAATTGCTGGCGGCGCTTGGCTACGAGCCGGTCGGCTTTGCGACTGCGGAAGCCGCGCTCGCGGCGTCTGGGGCCCATCCGGACCGTTTCGACATGGTCGTGGTCGGTCATCTCGGGCCGATCGGGGCCTCGCTCGAATTGGCGGCGGCGCTGCACGCAGCTCTGCCGGCCGCACCGATCGTGCTTGCGAGGACCGCGACCGAGATCGACGCCGACACGCTCGTGAGCGCCGGCATCTCGGACGTCGTGCGCTGGCCGATCGTCGCCGAGGAGATCGCGGTCGCGCTGGCGAGAGGCGCGCCGCGTGCCCTGTGCCGGGTGCCCGCGTAGCGTCTCGTGGCAGGGGCAGCCCGCTGACCGACCCCGATCGGGAACCGGCCGGAGCCCGTTCGTCAGGCTCGGTTCGTTGACCGAGATTTGCATTCGGCTCGAAATTGATGAGAAGATCGCCGCCGGCCGAGCCGAGCGAGCGTGGAGACGCGCTCCGCCCCTGGCGCAGCCGACATGGAGCGCCAATGGACGCAGCATCGTTGCGCAACGACGTCCGCCGCGAGATCCCCGGCTTCTGCACCTTCTGCCGTTCGCGTTGCGGCTCGCTCAACGTGATCGAGAACGGCCGGCTGGTCGAGGTGAAGCCACTGCCCTCGCACCCGACCGGCAAGGCGCTGTGTCCGAAGGGTCGGGCGGCGCCGGAGATCGTGCACGACGCGCGCCGCCTGATGACGCCGCTGATCCGCACCCGGCCGAAGCATGCTGACGATCCGGGCTGGCAGCCGATCGCCTGGGATGAGGCGCTGGATCGGATTGCGGGCAGGCTCAGGCAGATCGCCGCCGAGAGCGGACCCGAGGCGGTCGCCTTCGGCTTCACCTCGCCGAGCGCCACTTCGATGTCGGACTCGCTGCCGTGGCTCGAGCGCTTCGTCTGGACGTTCGGCAGCCCCAACATCTGCTACGCGACCGAGCTGTGCAACTGGCACAAGGATCACGGCCACGAGTTCACCTTCGGCACCGGCGTGCCGGTCCCGGATTATCGGCATTCCGGCCTGATCGTGCTGTGGGGCCACAATCCCGCGACCGCGTGGCTGGCGCAGGCCGAGGCGATCGGCGAAGCGCGGCGCAACGGCGCCCGCCTCGTCGTGATCGATCCGCGCCGCACGGCGCATGCGCGCGACGCAGATCTCTGGCTGCAGATCGCACCGGGGATGGACGGCGTCCTGGCGCTTGCGCTCGCCAATTTGCTGATCACGCGCAAAGCCTATGACCATGACTTCGTCCGTCGCTGGACCAATGCGCCGCTGCTGGTGCGCGGCGATACCGGCCGCTTTCTGAAGGCGGAGGAGATCGGCTTGCCCGGCGGCGACGCTTTCGTCGTGTTTGATGAGATGGCACAGGCGCCGGTGTCCTACGACACGACGCAGGCGATGCCGGAAGCGCAGGCGCAGCGGCTGGCGCTCGAGGGAACATTCGAGATCGTGATCGAAGGACGACGGGTCGCATGCCGGCCGGCGTTTGCGCTGTACGCCGGCGCCGCGCGCGAATTCTCGATTGCGCGCGCTGCTGATCTGACCGGATTGCCGGAAGTCGCCATCACCGCCGTCGCTGACGAGATCGCGCGCGCACCATCGCTCAGCTATTATTGCTGGACCGGTGTCGGCCAGCACACCAATGCCTCCCAGATCGACCGCGCCATCGCCACGCTGTTCGCGCTCAAGGGCCAGTATGACGCTCCCGGCGGCAATGTCTGGTGGGCCGCGCCCGCGGTGGCTCCGCTCAGCAGCTACGCCATGCTGCCGCCCGAGCAGCGGCGGAAGGCGATCGGGCTCGACAGGCTGCCGCTGGGGCCGCCGTCGCGCGGCTGGATCACGGGCCCCGATCTGTACCGCGCGATTCGCGACAGCGTGCCTTATCGCGTGCGCGGCCTGGTCAGCTTCGGATCGAACCTGCTGGTCTCGCAGCCGGATCCCGCGCTGGGCCGCGCGGCGCTGGAGCAGCTCGAATTCTACGTGCATTGTGACCTCAGGCCCAACCCGACCTCGCGCTATGCCGACATCATCCTGCCCGTGAACACGGCGTGGGAGCGCGAGGCGCTGCGCGCCGGCTTCGAGATCACCGCCAATGCGCAAGAGCACGTGCAGTTGCGACCGCAGATGGTCGACGCCATCGGCGAGAGCCGTTCCGATCACTGGATCGCGGCCGAACTCGCGAAGCGGCTCGGTTTCGGCGAGCGCTTCTACGACGGCGACTTCGATCGCGCCTGGAACGAGGTGCTGAAGCCGGTCGGGCTCTCGACCGCGCAACTGCGCGCGCGGCCCGAGGGCGTGCGCGTGCCGCTGCAGCACCGCTTCCGCAAATATGCCGAGACCAAGAACGACGCCGTCACCGGCTTCCCGACGCCGACGCGTCGGGTCGAATTGTATTCGCAGCGCCTGCTCGCGCACGGCTATCCGCCGGTGCCGGCGCCGCTGCCGGACGCAGCCATGGACCCGGCGTTTCCCATCACGCTGCTGAGCGCGAAGAACGGCTATTACTGCCACAGTCAGCATCGCGGCATCACGGCCTTGCGCCGGCGTTCGCCGCTGCCGCGCGTGGAAATGTCGCCCGCGCTGGCCGCGCGGCGGGGCATCGCCGACGGCGACCGCGTCGAGATTCGGGCCGCGAAGGGACGCCGCATCACCATGGCCGCGCGCATCGATCCGGCGCTGGCGGATCACGTCGCGGTCGCCGAATATGGCTGGTGGCAGGGCTGTCCCGATCTCGGGCTCGATGGCTTCGATCTGCTCGGTGCTGATGATGCCAACTACAATTCACTGGCGACGGACGAACTTCGCGACCCGATCTCGGGCGCGCCCGGCTATCGCTCGCTCGCTTGCGATATCGTCCGCAGCGATGCAAAGCCGCGGCCGTGGCAAGGTTTTCGACCGCTCGTCGTCCGCGCCGTGAGCCGGCCGGCGGAGGATGTCGTGTGCCTCGACCTCGCAGCGGCTGACGGCAGCCCGTTGCCCGGCTTCGCGCCGGGCCAGTTCCTGACGCTTGCGTATGACGAAGGACACCGCGATGCGCAAACGGTGCGATCTTATTCGTTCTGCGGAGCGGCTGGCGCCGAAGTCCAAGGCTACCGCGTCGCCGTGAAGACCGTGGCAGGCGGAATCATCTCGCCGCTGCTGGCGGCGGCCAGACCCGGGCAGACGCTATTGGCGCAGGCTCCGACGGGAAAATTCCTGCTGCCGCTTGCGAATGAATTTCCGGTCGTGCTGCTGGCCGGTGGCATTGGCATCACGCCGTTCATGAGCTATCTCGAAACGCTCGCCACGCAGGCGCAGCGGCCGGAGATTCATCTCTATTACGTCGTGCCGTCGCGCATGCACCATGCCTTCGCCGCCCGTTTGCGCGAATTGGCCGTGGCGATGCCGGAGCTTCGCACCGTGACGCTCTATAGCCGCCCGGTGGCGTCCGACCGGCTGGGCGTGGACTATGATCGCGCTGGACGCCTGGAGTTCACCGCCATCGAGGAGAGCCTGATCCGGCGCCGCGCGAGGTTCTACCTGTGCGGTCCCGACGCGATGATGGCAGCGATGTCCGCGGGCCTGCGCGCGAGCGGCGTGCCGGCCTTCGAGGTCTTTCAGGAACGTTTCGTCTCGCCGCGGCCGGTGGCC